>JAYELB010000175.1:0-3375 GCA_034717055.1 Methanobacteriota archaeon | reverse complement strand
CGGAAGTGAGTTCGGTATCGACGCATCCCGCCATCAGAAGCGAGATGCCGATGATTGTAATTAAGAGTATGTTTATTGCCTTCATTAGTGGAACTGGCGAGTCTCTGGTTAATAAGGTTATGGTCGGTAGGTCACAATACGCTGTGCTCGATCACCGCACCGCACTGCGGGCATCTCACAGATCGCAGATGCGGCGCGATCGCGATATTATATGCACATGCGGTGCAGATAACAGTCTCCTCAACACCGAGCAACCTCTCAAACCGTACTGCAACGGCGTTCATATATTCGAGGATCGGGTCACCGTAGTATTTTGCGGTGTGAAACGTGAGAAGTGAAAGCATCACACCAGCCACAACATCCGTAATCCAGTGCACCCCGAGATACAGTGTGGCAAAGACGATTATAAGAAATGCGAATGTTAGAAATGCCGAGTACTTGCGAAGGTCGGTTGTGCTGATAACCAGCAGTGCGCCGAAGACGAGCGCTGCATGAAGACTTGGGAAACAGTTGTCGAGAGGGTCTACGGTGGTGATGCCTTCATAGATCATCGGATGCAGTTCGTACATGAGCGGCTGGACCCCGGACAGCGCGTAACCTGTGACCTTGACCGGGAATAGTAGGTAAAACGGGAACGCGATCAGATAATTGAGTATGAACACAATAGAAAACCATTTTAGCGCCCTCATCTGCTCTGTATAGGCAAGTACAAGGAATGTGAAGATCATAACCGATGAGAAGAGTACCAGATACACAAATGTCATCAGATACGTGAGCGCGGGATACGAATGGCTCTGGAAAACCGCAACTGCACCTCCTTCGATGTATTCGATATAGTGGGTGCAGTCATAGTTCACGAACAGGTTTAATTCCCTCTGTATCGGAAACTGTGCCTGCATCATCCCGTACACCGCGGCAGCTAACAGTACGTATGGCCAGTACCCATTTATCAACTGCCTTGCCGTATATCCACGCTTCTTTCTGCGGCATTCTTCGGGCACGAAAGCCAGAAAGTACAATGCAAGCATAACCAAGGTGGAAATGACAATAGCAACGCTCAACTGCCATGCCATTATGATTACCTGTCCTCTGTGATTTTAATAATTGGATTTATTTGATAGTAGTTTTGTATAATTCCCAAATACTTAAGTGTTACGGTGGGTACGGCTGCCAACCTGCCAGACACCTTTATTATAGGGGAACGCAAAGAGGGGTGTCATGGAATTTTGTCCGGAATGTGGCACCATGCTAGTGTTGAAGGATGGTGTGCTGCTATGCAGACGTTGTGGATTTACAACGGATAAACAAGACGACAAACCCGTTTTATCTGTTGAACGTCATGCAAAGAAGACGATTGCAGTTCTGGAAGGACAATCAGACACGGGATTGCCGACCGTACGTGCACGGTGCGCGGAATGCGGAAACGACACCGCTTATTGGTGGCTGCGGCAATTGCGGTCAGCAGACGAGAGCGAGACCAGATTCTTCAGGTGCACGAAGTGCGGGAGAACGTGGCGGGAGTATGATTGATTATTGATCATTAATATTCGGTCTGCCGCGATCTTTACGAGCTGGCAATAATCGGCGCAGATATCGGCGCGAACAACTTACGCAGCAACTCTTTCGTGCACAGAGTTTGTATTGGTAATGCGCCCTCATCCACCTTCAGAACCTTTTAGCCGGAGGCGGTTCTTCCGAGGTCATTGAGACGTTGTGTCCTTCAGGCTATATATCTGATCGCCCCTTCCGCTGCATGCAGGATCATTAGAGCGTCGAGCGATGTGACGCGGTCGTCACCGCTGACGTCCCAGTGTGAGCCATATTCGCGGCTGCCAGATGCGATCGCAAGCGCTATGCATGCATCTGTCGTGCTGGCTTCACCGCCTATCTTGACCGTATACTCCCCACTTTCGCCAGTATTCCGGGCAGCATCATTGATCTTGAATTTAATCTTATTCTGCGTCCCGGAATCCCGATTGAACGGGACAGAGTCAGCAGTTATCGTCTGGTATGATGTGGTTCCATCGCTTCCTGTATAGCTTGCTGATATCCATCCGCCCCATATAGAGCCCCCATCGCTCGAGTAGTTGTAGAGGGCGGTTGATACGTCCGGACCAGATTTAAGAGTCTTTTTATTATTTTCTGGGAACGCCGGATTGCCTTACGCGATCACAACTGCAATAAGGGAGCACTACCGATCTGAAAAGTCATTTACACAGCTAATCTGTGTCCATCTGCGTTAATCTGTGGCTGATATTATTTTAGCCACAGATTAACACCGATTTCACTGATTTCACTGATTTCACCCATCTAATCATATTTGTTTGCCGGGTTAGCGTCATGTTTTCAACCGACCGGAACAAATTAAAAAGTATCAGATTTAACGTCTTTCATCTCCGAGAGGCAACAGATCCTGATATGACGGCGTTGAATTTAAATCCGAATCGCTTCCCTTGTGGCGATATTGTACATCTCTACAGCGGTGGGATCCTCGATTCCATCCACCACACGAGGCCCTGGTTAGACAATCAGCAGACAGTCTCGCATATTGTCAGGCAGTCGCAGATAAGGGCTATCCGAAATGCGATAGGGCGGGTTGATGGCACCGTATGCACCATCTGGCATGGGTTCAGGCGTTCCCGTTCTAATCTGCGTCGCCTGTGTAGCACCTCGATATATTCGATGTGCCCACTCCGGCGTCACCATACGTTGCAGAATTCATTGTTAACACGATAAAAATTGTAATCGATAATATATATAATTTTTTCATTTTAATCACCCTGTTACCTCATATTCTCTAACATATAATAATGAACCATCATACCGAATTTCAGCACGAAATGTAGATCCTGCTTCCAATCCAAGAAGGGGTTTTTCGATTATTTCGGGAAATCTTCCAACTTTTGTAGTAAAAACAAAGTAATCTCCATCCTTATGGATTGGCTTGAAAATCTTATTCCCAGGCACAACTTGGTGACTATCTGTTTGTTGAGTATCATCTTCTGTTACTTGTTCTGATTCCATATCACTGTCAGATTCGTTTATTGGAACTTTACTCATGCGAACTACCTTCTTTTGAGTTCCAAATTTACTAAACATTAGTTGGAATTATCCTTTTTGTGTCTCAACATTGTACGTAAATGTTTACGAAAGTATGAAAAATCAACCCTTCGTCCGCATGCGTTTATAGATACAACGGGAATTGCTGTGTATACCCCGCACTTAATCGGTCCCATTTTTGTTTCATTTTAGGCAAGCCCCAATAAATAATTTACCCAAATGCAGGCTCGATGGTAACATCCCACTTTGGTAAACCCCCCAATCTTTTGATCCTCTCTTCGCAGAGTTTCATCTTTTTTTTTGTTAATTTCACTC
>JAYELB010000174.1:0-3392 GCA_034717055.1 Methanobacteriota archaeon | reverse complement strand
CCGGCCGCTGGCAGGTCCCTCAGGCATCGGATCGCTCATGAGTCTCTTGGGTAGTGTGTCATCCTTCTCATCAAATCCGTACCGGTTGAGGATCATCCGCTCGAGATTGGTCACCCGCTCGCCGATCATCAGCAGTTCCTGATCGCCAATGTCCCATCCTGTGATGCATGAGAGCATTCCCGCGTAATCAGCAGCCTGAAGCGCGAACGTGTTAAAGAGGCAGACCACGGATGAGTTGACAACCGATGTGAAATCCTGAAACGTCTTGACCCACTGCGCTTTTCCTTCTGTCGTGTACGGATCCAGCTTCTCAGGAAGCCCCAAAACCTCTGGAGATATTGTATAGCCACTCACGTGGCAGCCGCCGCGGTTGGCTGTTGCATAGTTAAGACCGATACCCTGTATGGCACGCGGATCGTAAGCAGGTATTTCAAGACCTTTCACGGTCATCGAGAGATCGGGTGCCCCGTATTTATCTGCTAAAGCCCGCGATCCACAAGCAAGGTCATCACCGATCCCTGCACGGTATGCGGTCATCCATACCGCTTCCACCATCGCGCCTGCGTTTCCAAACGCCAGATTGAGGCCATGGAGTCTCGATTCAGGGATCTTTCCGTTCTCCACGAGTTCCATTGCACATGCGATTGTCGCACCGGTGGAGATGGTGTCGAGTCCGAGTTCGTTGCAGAGATGGTTGGCTTTCGTGATCGCATCGAGTTCTGTTATCCCGCAGTCCGACCCGAATGCGAATATCGTCTCGTATTCCGGTCCCTCTCCGCGTGTCACGCTGAATGCACCATCCGGGACTGATGTGGACCTGCCGCAACCGATTGGACATCCCCAACACGCCTTCTTTCCGATGAGATACTTCTCAGCAAGCGTTTCACCACTCTGCTTATCAGCATCAGGGAAATATCCTGTCCGGAAGTTCCGCGAAGGATATGCACCCTGTTTGTTTAAGGCATTGACGAGCACCGCTGTCCCATACGTTTGAAGTCCCCCGCCCGTGCCGGTGACCGGGTTCTCCTTTAACTTTTGTAGAGCACTCTTCACCTGTTCCTTCATCTCATCCGGTCTTGCAACCCTCACCTTCCCGGTTCCGTATACCGCGATCGCCTTTAAATTCTTGCTGCCCATGACAGCACCCATACCGGTCCTGCCTGCTGCCCTGTAGTTGTCATTGATGATACACGAGATCGCTGCCAGATTCTCGCCGGCAGGCCCGATACATGCGACCGATACATTCTGCCCGGTCTCTGCCACAATCTCATCGGTCGCCTGAAACGTGGTCTTACCCCATAATCTTGGAGCGTCCACCAGTTCAGCCTCGCCATCAATTATCCTGAGGTACACCGGCACATCTGATGCGCCCCTCACAACAACCGCATCGTACCCGGCTGCCTTTAAGAGTGGACCCCATCTGCCGCCTGAGTTCGCACTTCCAACAGAGCCTGTGAGCGGGGACTTCATCGCCATCACATGATATCTGCCGCCGGTCGGAAAACTGGTACCTGTCGCAGGTCCTGTCGCGAAGACGATGATGTTATCAGGACCAAGTGCATCGACATCGGGCTTTAGCTCGTCATAAATAATCTTAAGCCCGAGTCCCTTGCCTCCAAGGAACTTACGTGCGGTTTTTTCATCGATAGATCTGTCAGCAAGTCTGTGGGTGTTCAGATCTACATCCAGAATCTTTTCCATATATCCGTTCATAGCTACACCTCCTGGCTGTTTTTTGCAACTCATATACGAGATGCTGTGTGTAACTGCGTGGGGGGAGTGATAAGATTATTGGGTATCCACTTCAAATTAGGTGGTAACCGAGACACTATCTAAAAATAGGAGGCTTTGATAATTATCGTAGATGCAGATTTCACAAATTCACTCTGATATTTCCTTAAATCAGTGGAATCGGTGTTAATCTGTGGCTAATATTACTTTTATCCACAGATTAACACCGATGGACACAGATTTAGGTTTTTGTGTATATATTTCAAAAAAAATTGAAGGCGAGTTTTACCATACTTTTTGGAGTGGATACATTATTGGTGTCCCGTGGGCGTCAACTTGTGTGGTGTTCGGATCCGGGTATTTTTTGACTCGACAGGAATAAATTATAGCGCCTCTATCTTCGGTCCGGATACTACCCCTGACCCCCCAGAGCATCTCAACCGCGACCACTCTTGCACCTTTGCGATGGTAAACACTGACACTGCAGCAACGACCAGGGTGTTGCATCGACTTTGTGCCGTGCAGCGATTTTCACCGCGGTGAATCGCGGATGTGGGTTTGGGTGCAGTTGGCTATTGCGTGGTGATCCAAATATGCTGCCTTTTAGGCAGACTGTGTAATCGCTGGTTGTCCGTGGAAGCAACCACAACCTATATTTATGCAAGCACGAGAGACTAAAACATACAGTATCACGGTGTAAATATGGTTAAAATTAAGGATAAGCGTTCAAACTGGGAAAATCTTGGTCTTGAAGATAAACTATAAACCGGTTGCAAATAATATGAGACGAGATGTATTTTATAAACTGAAAAATGATGGTCTGTCAAATATCAAAAACATCATGAGTTGGGCAGATGACAATGGAGTCCTTACTAAAGTAACCATGTTAGATTTCGGTGTTAGTTTTTCCAGAATCGAATCGGATAAAGATTTTGGAGTGGTATTGAATTTGATCGATGAGGGTGCAAAAGATTATTTCGTGATTATATCTAGAAGAAATATGAATTTGTTTGGTATTTTATATAATGAATTGGTCGTCAGAGATATGCTTGAAATAGGGATACGAGGGATAGACGTTGATTCAAAGGAATATTTTATCATGATCTATCTGGAAAAGGAATTTCTTGATGAACTAAAGCAAAATTATGAGCTAGAAGCGATATGATGGGACAGATTAACATTATTCGGAGTGATTTTCATGGCGAATGGAATTAGGCCATCATTCCAAGAAAAGTATCTAATTATTCATGTTAATTTTTTACAGATACTTAGTGCTCACCGAACAATGAAGTAGCAAAAGTACCTGCCCCGAGTAACTCGTGGTAGGAACCACAAGATTACACCGGTTTTCACAAGATTTCTGTGTTAATCTCGTGTAATCTCGTGGTTTTATATGATAGTATCTCCACAATTTTGGGTAAGTACTAGAAAAGTTATCTGATGGCGCTCCACATCCATAACATTCGTACGATTTACTTATTATTCCCATTCACAATCCCTTTTTCCGATTTTATCACGGATGGACAGATGGGCAGATGATACGAATTTTAACAGGTTATTTTCTGGAAATCCCTTAGGAAATCTGTGATGTAGCTTCTTGCCGATAGGCATAGTACGCGGAGGGGAGATAAACAGTTAAACGCTTTTAGCGTTCCTCTGCA
>JAYELB010000173.1:0-3397 GCA_034717055.1 Methanobacteriota archaeon | reverse complement strand
CTTGAGATATTGCGTATTTAGAGGTGTAAACTGGGCAGTTCAGGTGACTTAATCCTATTTGAAAGCATCGATCGTCTACGATTCTCCGAGGTTATCTTGGTGACATGTGTATTTTCGGAGCAAATTGGACAGTGCCGAACTTTCGCACACCGCATGGGCGATTGCGAATGGAAACCTCACAAAGCGCGTATGTGAGACGCGATGATAAGATTGGAGAACTTGCGGTTGCATTCAACCGGATGGCGGATGTTCGGCTCTCTGGTAATTCACGTTGCATACACTTGTTCACGCTTCAGGAGGATCTGGTTATGATAAGGAAAATTAAACCACAGAAGTCACAGGAGCACCGAGAGTTGTTATTTTCATCTTTCACCCACTCCATGTCACTATATACTCTCTGTGGTTTTCCGAAACCGTATTTCGAAAATATCAAAAGTCTTCTGAAATCCGTGCAATCTTATGGTTCCTACCACGAGTTACTCGAGCAGGTACTTTTGCTACTTTATTTTTCGGTGAGCACTAGATCTCGTACTGCCGGGATGTGAAGTTGCCACGGTAGGTTGGATCGCCCCAGTGTACTTGGGATATCTTTATATCACGTAACCGGAAATACCAATATCAAATGAACAGTGTCATCAATTCATCAGGCAAGAAGAAGACCGCAGTTGCCCGCGCAACCATCTCGGAAGGCAAGGGGCGGGTACGCATCAACAAGAAGCCGCTTGAGATATGGGAGCCGGAACTTGCGAGACTCAAGATGCAGGAGCCGCTCATGCTCGCTGGCGAGGTTACCAATGGCATAGATATCCGTGTCGATATACGCGGCGGTGGCATCATGGGGCAGGCGGATGCCGGAAGAACAGCGATCGCTCGCGGACTCCTGGCATGGACGAACGACCCGTCGCTCAAACAGACGTTCATCGATTATGACCGGAACCTGCTGGTCAGCGATCCGAGAGCCAAGGAGTCAAAGAAGTTTGGCGGTCGCGGTGCCAGAGCTCGGAGACAGAAGTCTTACCGGTGATCATTTATGATCCCTGTTCGTTGTTTCACATGCGGAAAGGTCATATCCAGCGCATGGATGGAGTACAAGAAGCGCATAGAACTGGAAGATCCGGCAAAGGTCATGGACGATCTCGGAATCGAGCGGTACTGCTGCCGGAGAATGTTCTTGGCTCATGTCGAACTGGTTGATGCGTTCTCGCCGTATTATTGATAATCACAGAGGGACCGTGAGGTAGCTTGGTCCATCCTTCGGCGTCCGGGACGCCGACACCTGCGTTCAAATCGCAGCGGTCCCATCGTTGATTAAAGTATAGCGTCTGCAATATCAGGTCATTTCCAGAGCCCCATAAGTGCCACCCGCTCGAGCACAAGTTGCGGGATCTTCTCTTCACCAACCGCTGCAATCTCAGTCTCGGTAATGCCGAAAAAGGTTGTGATCGCAGCTCGTTTCTCGCGCGTATATCCAGTCACATCCGCCGCCAAAACAAGGTTTTCAAGTTCGCGTATCGCCCCATCCGGTATCTCATCCCCGACTGCGACGAGTACGATCTTGTTACTCCCGTTTCTAACACCCATCGATAATGCCTTCTTGATCTGGCGGTTCCCGGATGCGTAGAGCAGTATCTCCATACCGAGATTATCTGAGATGCGGTCGTTGCGTTGTGATGCCCGGATCGCTTTCTCTGTTGCTGAGATGATGTGTTCACTGCCCGCTGTTTTGCTGGCATCGATCGCCTGAACCGTGATGCCGTATCCGGCTGCAATATCGTTCAGCACGTGGAGGAATCCGTTGACGTCTGCGATCTCGCAGGTTCCGGCTATCAGGTGGGTTTTCATGGGGTCTAATTTGTGGCACGGTCTAAAAATCTATTGATCCAGCATCACTGGAGTAAGCGTGGGCACAGAGTTTCGAGACTGTGCAAGTCCTATGCGTGCTTTTGCGTACTGACTTTTGTGATATCTCGCATTCTGCAATAAAATCCAATGAATTGTAGTAATTTTACTATAAAATTCAACAGTGTTATAATTTACAATTCAGTGTTTGGCCCACGCTAGAGGTGAGTCTACATAATCTTTGACGCAAAGTATGAGTGCTGGGCAGTACCCATATATCAATCGATAAGATGAATGAAGTATATACGAGGTCCAGGAGTGCGGTTGATGATCTATGCATGTCACTCCCCCCCTATTAATTACAAACCATAGATATTCGGATATGTGATGTCAATATTCTCATGCAATCAAAGGAGATGAAACAACATGGATAAGAACAGACTGCGAAGCACTGTTGTGACGTTGATCGTTGTTGTTACAGTGCTGATTGGAATGATATTTGGCGCTACGGCAGACTCTGGCAACGTGTCAAACATGCCAGAAGCCGGACTGACCATTTCTACCCCTGACACTTCATTGACCAGTGTGCATGACGACTGGCACTATAGGGTATGGGAGGGCATGTCTGAAGGTCAGAGATTGAACCGAATCAACCCGGATATGATTATGGTGCATCCGGAACGATTCGAGCGATTTTCGGGACGTTCTGATATCAGTCGCGATATGCCTGATTGGATTATCAATTCGCAGATGAACCGCACAATGTCAAGAACAGGTGCGCCAGATCGGTCGGTCCTTGATAGACTTGCTGGTGAGAATATGACTTACCAGAAGGTCAGTGATAACGATGTACCGCCTGTGATGTCAACAATGACCTTGTCTGAATTTACGTGCGGAATCCCTGCGGGAGACCTAAACGGGGATGGTGGGGGTGATGTGCTGGTGTTCAGTGGAACGCATAATTCAACCACATACCCGTATAACCAGTATACGTTCGAGTACGTATCGGCAGTAAGTGGATGTGATGGTACTGAATTATGGGGGCATAGTATCGTTTATAAAACAGGTTGGATTGATGAGATGCTGGTATACCTTCCGGTATATCCTGTCGGCGATCTCGATGGCGATGGTAAAGAGGACGTGCTGGTGTTCAACGTAACATACAATTCAACCACATACCCGTACCAGTATACGTTCGAGTACGTATCGGCAGTAAGTGGATGTGATGGTACTGAATTATGGGGGCATAGTATCGTTTATAAAACACGTTGGATTGATGACATTCCGGTATATCCTGTCTGTGATCTCGATGGCGATGGTAAAGAGGATGTGTTGGTGCATACCAGAAGTTACGACTCTGGCACCAATAAAACCGCCGCCAGCGTGTATGCCAAGCGAGGATACGACGGATATCAGTTCTGGAGTCAGAGCGTTACGGGCGATGGTGAGTCTGGTATATATATGCAGGCTTCCTCATATTGCGATCTCGATGGTGATAACAAGGATGATGTGACCGTGAATTCACGGAGTTACAATTCGTCCATGAATGAATACACTG
>JAYELB010000172.1:0-3418 GCA_034717055.1 Methanobacteriota archaeon | reverse complement strand
ATCACCAGAACGTCTCTTTGGTTAAATTCCGCATCGATGAGTGCCTGCAACCCGGAATGGACGAGCCCGAAGTCGCCTATGATGGCGATACTCTTCGCAGGCATCCCTGACGCAACCCCGATCGCACCGCCGAGCGCGTAAGCGACATCCACAACCCCAGTCGGCGCAGTTCGTATCGAGCAGCCCATATCTCCGGCGACCATCATCCGGCTGCCACCGCTCTTCTTGATCGCTCTAACCGCCTCGTATATTGGTCTGAACGGACAGTCCTTGCAGATGTCCCGAGAGTATCCGCGGCTCGATAGCGTCTCCGGATCAGTGTCGAGAGAGATCTCGTTTTTATCCACATTCTTAATCGCAAAGAGGATGTCTTCTTCTGTCAGACCCCCATACGGCAGATGCCCTGACCTCCTTCCGAGAATATTGTAAGTTCCGGTTCCGAGTTGACCCTCTATCACTGGCTCTGTCTCCTCAACAACAAGGACGCTTTGGCCTCCGATGAAATCTACTATCCGCTTCACCGGCAACGGACTTACAAACGAGAGCGAGATATGCGGCATCTCGATTCCTTTCTGGCGTATGATCGATGTGACGATCATCGAAGCGTAGCCGGATGAGATGACGCACACCTGCACATCTCCTGACCCGCTCCCTTCATGGTATCTATATCTGTTGAGGTGCGATCTTTCGGATAGATCCTCGATTAGCGGATACGTATCCCTGTGAAACAACTGGTGCCTGCCATGCATCGAATATTCCCAGATCGACCGGTCGAACGGTTCTGGCAGGTTCAGCGTCTGCGCCTTCCCTTCCCCCACGCAGTCCGATATGAGCACACGATCCGTCACCCGGACGATCACCGGCGTGCTCACGGTCTCGCTGATGCGGTATGCTTCAAAGATCGCATCATGCAGGTTTGTGGGGTTCGGATCGAGCACGGGTACCTCTGCGATCAAGCCCCAGTACCTGGAATCCTGCTCGTTCTGGGACGCCACCGCCATCGGGTCATCTCCGGCGATGATCACAACCCCTGCGCCGATTCTGTGCGTGCTTGCTGTGATGAGTGGATCTGATAGAATATTCATGCCGACATGCTTAACGATCACCATCGACCTGTTGCCAGACGCGGACGCTCCGAGTGCGATCTCGAGTGCAACCTTCTCGTTTAAGCACCACTTCGCGCCTGCCCCCACTATCAGGAGCTCTGCAAGTTCGGTTACCGGATACCCTGGTACACACGTGATGCTTCTGACATCGCATCTACGGACTGCTGATGCGGTTTTATCGATGCAATGGGATGTTTCGGTCATGGTTATGGCGGTTGGCGGGAGGTCTGTTCGGGAAAATTGTATCGACGACGTAACCACTCGTGCATGAACCACTATCAAGGGACTTCACTATGCAGGAACTACCCGATACATAGGACATACTGTAACCAAACAGGGAATTTAACCGCAGAATGCGCAGAGGGACGCTGATGGAAAATAAATGGTTAAATGCTCTGCGTTCCTCTGCGCCCCCCGCGGTTATTTTTCTTGCCAGAAAGTACATGATCGAAATCGGGAGGCAAATCAGCATACCGGAGTAGTTACTCGGCAACATGCGCAAGTATCTGATAAGAAGTTGCAACGAAATAACCAGAGTCACCTGGTCGTTGGAAGTCGTTTGTTCTGTGGTGGCACAAGCACAGCAAACACCATATTTAAATTCATGACATTCGTTTATTCGTGACATTCGTCGATTTAACCACTTTTTACAGGAATCCACACAAATAAATCACGCTGGGGGTCAGTAAGTGCAGCCATCAGCATCTAACCCTTCACAAAGGGATTGTGCATCAACGCCTCGATTCCGGGAAGTGTGCGCCCGGATAGGAAATCGATGCACGCACCGCCGCCTGTGCTGATGTGCGAGATCTTCGACTCGATGCCGAGGGTGTACGCCTCTGCTGCGATGTGTCCGCCCCCGATTATTGAAAATTTCGACTTTGTTGCAGCAAGGATGAGTTCTCTCGTCCCGAGTGCGAAAGCATCCTTTTCGAAGATGCCAGCAGGTCCGTTCATGATCACAGTATCTGCGTTCTTAATATTCTCTGAAAACGAAACCGCTGTCTCGATTCCGATGTCATTGATCGAGAGGTCGGTTGGCAGTTCGGATACCGGTATCTCGACGCGCTTATCAGGATCGTCTCGGCTTGCGCCCGCGAGATCGGTGGGCAGCTCGATCTTGTCGCCGTATTCGGCAAGTAGTTCACGTGCTCGTCCGATCTGTGTAGTACAACCGATCGAATTTATAAAATTGAGATTCTTACTGCCGATATCGACGCCGCTTGCCGCCAGGAACACATTTGCAACAAGCCCGGTTACGAGAATTGCATCCACTTCGTCACGTGCTGCAACGTTCTCGATAACATCGATCGAGTCGTTCGCCTTGACGCCGCCGAGAACGTAGACAGTCCCCTTCTTTGAAAGCCCCCTACTCAGCGATTTAATCTCCTTCTCCATCAACCGTCCGGCAACCGGTTGCAGAACAGTGGTAAACCCTACAACAGAGAGCTGCGATCTATGCGATACCGCGAACGCATCGTTCACGAACATATCTGCGTGCGGAGCAAGGCTCTTCACCATGCATGTTCCTGCATGTTCGGCAGGAGATCTGGAGAGAGTCTCCTCCGAATAGAACCGCACATTCTCAAGCAGGATGATATCGCCGCATTCCATCGACCGGATCATGTCTATCGCATGAGATCCGAATATATCGTCCACATACGTGACCGTCCGCTTGCACAGGCGCTGCAGACGCTGTGCATGTGCCTTCATGGTCGTGAAATCTATCTTCCCGGGTCTGCTCTGGTGCGCGAGCAACACGACCTTCGAATCGATAAGGTCGTTTAAGGTTGGAAGATGGCTTTTAAATCGAGAATCATCCAGAATCGTCCCATCCGGAGACATTGGCGAGTTAAGATCGACCCGTACAAGAAGGGTCTTTCCGGTTGTGGATACATCGTCAAGAGTCAGATAGCTCGTGGATGTCATGCATGATATTTTGTGCCACCTCTTATTAACATTTTATAGCACCGGAAGTCAATACCATGTCTGTGTTCGATACCATACTCACCGTCATACTCACCGCACTCTGGCTGATGCTGCCCGCATATCTGCCAAACCCGTGCGCAGCGCTATTCGGGCGCGGTACCGCAATCGATTCCGGCAGGAATTTTACCGATGGGCGAAGGATACTTGGTGATGGGAAGACGTACATCGGATTCTTTGCTGGAACCGTGGCTGGAATAGGGATCGGACTGGTTCAGATGCTGATCGCACCGTACATGCCCATCTCGTTTCCAGCATTCACGCTTGCAGCAATCCTCTGTCTCTCGATCGGTTCGCTGCTTGGCGATCTCGGAATGAGTTTTGTG
>JAYELB010000171.1:0-3423 GCA_034717055.1 Methanobacteriota archaeon | reverse complement strand
CCGCAAGGAAGGTATCTGCCAACCGCAAGGTATTCGAGGTCAGCGGGAGTGGATACCTTCCTTGCGGTCATCTGGTTCTCTGTGAGCGTTCCGGTCTTATCTGTGCAGATGACAGTCGTGCATCCGAGCGTCTCTACGGAGTTCAGATTCTTGATAAGCGCATTCCGCTTCGCCATCCGCTGGCGCCCCATCGCAAGCGAGAGCGTGACCGTTGGCAAAAGTCCTTCCGGAACGTTGGCAACGATGATCCCGATCGCAAAACTGAAGTTAATCCAGAAAGCATTTCCCCGGATATCGCCAAGAATATAGAAAACTAGCCCCATGATCGTTGCGATGACTGCGATGATCCTTGTCACCTTGTGGATCTCTCTCTGGAGTGGGGTTGGTTCTGGTAAAACGGTCTGTGTCAGTTGAGCGATCCTTCCAAACTCGGTGCTGGCGCAGGTTGCAAAGACGACCGCCTTTCCAGACCCTGCCGCAACCGTGGTCCCGCCGAAGACGAGATTTGGATTGTCAATGAACTCCTCCTCGAAGGTTGGCTCAGCAGATCGTTTCACAGCCTTGGACTCGCCCGTGAGTGCGGTGTTGTTCACTTTGAGTCCATACTGCTCGATTACGCGTGCATCGGCAGGAATAAGGTCCCCTTCAGAGAGTAGCACGACATCACCCGGCACAACATCTCTCGAATCGACCCTCTTCTCACCTCCTGATCTGATCACCAAGACAAAACTCGGAAGGAGTCTCCAAAGCGCCTCTGCGGCACGTTCTGCACGGTATTCCTGTACGAATGTGAAGATCGCATTGATGATTATGACTGCGACGACGAAGCAACCAAGATGGAACATGCCCTGGCCCGGATCGAGATATTCACCGAGAAACGCAAGCCCAGCGGCAATCCAGAGCAACAGCGCAAAGAAATGGGTGAACTGGGCGAGAAATCGATATACCAGAGGGGTTTTTTCTGGCTTTTTTAATCTCGTTGTATCCGAACTGACGTATCCGTGCGTCTGCTTCATCGTCACCGACCCCACCTGGAGATGTTCTGAGTTGTGCATAGACACCATCGATCGGTAGTTCATTGATGTTCATTACAATCACTTCACCGGACGCCACACGACGACGTCGCATGGTGCTTTTTCGAGGATTTTCTCGACAGGATTTCCCCTGATAAGTTGCTTGAGGAAGTCTCTTCTGCTCGCTCCCAATATGATTAGATCGTACTTTCCTGCTGCCGCCTCTCGGACGATCGCATCGGTTGCATCGCTCTCGATGGCTGTTTTTATCTCAGCAGATACGCCGTACGAGGAGAGCGCATCCACAAACTCATTTACTCTTTTTCTCGCGTGCGCCCGTGCGATATCCTTCTTTTTATGGGTAAGTCCCATGAATCCGGAGCGCGAGACCATTCGGACATGCAGCGCAGTAACAGCCCCGTTAAAAACGTTAGCGAGTTTTGAGGTTAAGTATGCACGCTCGTCAGACTCCATACCTCCGATCACAGGAACGAGAATTTTTTTAAGATGCGTCAGTCTCCCGAGATGGGCGACTCTTATTGCAAGCAATGAACATGGAAGTGATGCCATGAGATCCTTTATTATCGTTTTTTTGAAGAAATGCCTGAGCGATGCGACTGTCAGATCGATCTGCTCCCTTCTGACGATGGATTCGATTGCAGGAACAACTGCCCCGGTCTCAACGATACCGTGCACATCCAGACCCTGGGAGTCTGCATACCACACCACCCGATCGACCGATTCCCTGCCAGCAGCAGACTCGCCCATATAAACTACAAACAGTTCCGCTCCACATGCACATGCCAGATGGATGGCATACCTCGCTGCAGCCTCTGCATGGAAACTGCCATCGACAGCAAGGAGAATTCTCCGGTACATCTCAACTCCATACCTATGTTGCCGATGGTTTAAAGTGTCATCGTGTCAGCAATTCCCGCTCTCTTTTAACACCCTCATCCAAAATGTTGTATGACTGCACCACCTCTCGATATCGATTTATCGTGTAATGCGGTGAAGCAGAAGTGCTCCATAACCTAAAATGTTCGCGAAATCACAAAGGAACAGTCCCACCGTTATCGATTTTCGTTGTGATTGTAAACGTATGCAAGAGAGGGCGGTCTTTCATCATTTTGCGAATATTTCGTAAACATTTCGTAACACACTTTGTCCCACCACAAAATAAATCAACAGCAAGCGGTGATATAACCACAAACAGTTGGGGGGTCGAAAGTGTAGATGGAACGGGAATTGCTAATTGTGCATGAGCTTCTCTCTTTATACCAGTGCAATTTCTGTGTCGTTGTCGGTTTGCCTTCGCAATGGGTGCACCGATATCTCGCAGGGCGGGTGCGGATGTAAGTTTTCCATCCTAAAATCGGCAAATGGCGCAACAGGATCACTTCGTCATGACCATGTAGTTTGTTGATCTTTCTGCCGCATTTACGGCAGCGGGTGACGTCGATCGTGTCCCTTACAGTGATGATAACATCATTTTCTTCATTTACTTCAATGCTCTCGATCTCAGTGTTGGGGGTATATAACAGTTTCTCGATTATGTCCATGGAAATCCATCCTCTCCGATTCAATGAATATGTTACGGTGTGTTAGATATATAAATAATTAACCATCAACTTTGCTAAAATCTTGATGGACATAATGGATGGTGGGTCTACTCAGTTCTCGCATGGTCCGGACAATTGATGAGCGACCAATTAGTATGCAGCTAGTGATATATTGATTTAGTGATGATCGACTGTCACGGGAGATACCACAGAGCCGTGAATATGCCCTATATCGTTTTACTATCCACCACATCGATCGTGATCATTAGAATGAGTGTTCCCGGACTTTTTTCGAGATATGGTCAGAATCATAACAATTCCAAACGAAAGCCTTATATCCTATAGAAAATCTACCATCCGTATCGACGTCAGGATATCCATACGATGAAAATACATCCAATGAACAGTCATTTTCGATCCTGCAACCGGAAAGACTGACAAAATCGGAGTTACATAAATGCGAGGAAGCAAAGAATTAGCAGCAATCCTCCTCATCATCTTACTAGCAGCGACCGCACTCAGTTCTCCTGGTAGTTCTCCCAACGGTGCAGGAGTCGGAACATTTGGTGATTTTAAGGTTGTGAAGATCTCAGAAGATTCTTCCTTTTCCGGTCAGGTCAGATGTGGTCTGATACGGCTTTCCGTAAGCTCTGATGAGGTGTCACGGAATTGTGTCATCTCAAACACTGCCAAGGTGGCGGATTCACAGAAGCAGCTCGTCTATAATGTGACCAGATCTCCAATAGATGCTTTTAACCCGCTACATCTACTGCCTTTTGCCATGACCACACTGAGTGGCGTGCTTCGGGACGAGTATGAGAATCCGATTAAGGGAGCAGTAGTGAAAT
>JAYELB010000170.1:0-3429 GCA_034717055.1 Methanobacteriota archaeon | reverse complement strand
GCAAAAACATTGTCGATATGAACCGCAACGAGTGGGACATCATCCAGTTTTCCGATATCCTCTGTATACACATACGTATCTGGCGATGTCACAATATCGCTGTCAACACTTTTTCCACCCTTCATCAAGTCGATCTGCGCTTGACCTCCATCGATATCGAGTTGTATGATCTTTAATTCATACTCTTCCTTCAGTTTTAGCGATGCTCCGGTGGAGATCATGTGTTTTTCGTCTTCATCGATCAGGACCTTGCTTAACATATCCTTTGAAAGAAGGCGGATGTTCTCATTTGTTATGGACGTGTCTTTCGCCTCATAGCCTGCGAAATACTTCTCTGCCATAAATCCAATCAACTTATAAGAGCCCCAATCACCATATTCAAAGCCAATATCGGCTGCTGTGGTGATATATGTGAGATCACCCTCTTTGATGTTTCGGTCAGTATAACCCCCTAAATGAATGGTGAGCGTCTCTGTGCTGATGTCATCATCGACATCATAATAGAACCCTGTGCAACTCCTGGCATCCCACATATAGTCGAGATCCATCGGAGGTTCTCTGTTCGCATCCCAGATCCGGAAGCCAGTGAAGGGTTCACTCAAATTGACCGCCCACCACCATGTCTGCATATCAACTCCGTTTGCATTTCTCGCAACGGCAGAGACATTCCAGTATCCGGTTTTTGCACTATCGTCTGTGTAATATGCGGATGTTACACCTTTTTCAGTATCTTTAACGACTGTTCCATCAATATACCAGACGACATCAGATGGTTGATCTATTGCGATGTTAAAGTCCCTTGCCACCCCTTCCGGGTCACTGATATAAGAGTCAGGGGCATATCCTGTGATCGTTGGTGGGGTGATGATCACGATTCCCACAGGTATGATATTTTTAGCCCACTCAAACACACTTCCATCGATCTCGGAATACTGGGTTGTGTGCCGTAACTGAACGACATTGCTCTCCGTGCCGCGGAAAACAACATCAACATAAGTACTGAACACCAGTGCACCAGTTACATTATAATATTTAAACCATCTATCCGCATCACATCTTCCGGAGTCGATGATCGCATCCTTCAGGACCTTGCCGTCCTTTAACAGCAATAGCCAGACCTTGTCCCCATCCATACCGATATCCCGCGGTGAAAGCGAATATCCCTCCTCAAGTGTCCATAAACCCATCATCGGGTGATCATTCACACCAGCCGGATATGTCATCGATTCGTTCTCGATCAACCGCACACCGGTGCCGGAGTATTGGGTAACATTCTTAAGTTTGACGATGTTTGCATCGCAGCCTCTAAACACCGCCTCGACGATGCAATCGACCGATTCAAGACCGCTGTCATTTCCGTACTCAAACAGGCCATCTGACATCAGTATATCCTCCTTAAGCACGATGCCGTTTGTAGATAGCTCAAGCCACACCTCATCTCCCTGTAAATCGATATCCTTCACCGTGAGCACATATCCGTCCATGAGTTCCCCTGCCATGCCGCTTGGATCTGGTGTCTTGTAGAGGTGCGATCCGTCAACGAGCAGGGCGGTTCCATCGCCATCGGAATACTGAGTGACATTCACAAGTTTGACCGCGTTCGCCAGAAATCCGTGAAATGCAGATTTCAGGGTTGCGTTGATGATTTCAGTCCCATTCACAACATAACTGTACCGGCAATCCGAATCAACCGGAGCTCTTTGCTCTTCGGTCAGTATTCGCTCATCAACCACCACACCATCTTTGCAAAGGACGATCCACGCCTTAGTACCCTCTGAATCGACCTGATTCCATCCGAGGGTATAGTTTTCATACAGATCCCACCGGTACCAGCCGCAATGGTCTGATGCGAATCCACCACCCCCTGAGAGTACTGGCAGTTCGTCTCTGATCAGATGCGGGTATAATTCCATAGTGCTGTCATTATTCACGGTTTCAAAGGAGAGATTTTCCATGATCCGGCACGTTGATGGGTGTCGCCCCAGATACAAAGGGTCCCAGTTCCCAAGAGTGACCTTATCAGGGGTTGTTGATCGCACCTGCATACTGCCGTAATACTCCCCGGTACTGATCTGGAGGATGTCGTTATCGATCAGGAAGACATATTTGACCCGTATCATACTGGAGTCTGTTCCACCGAAGATTTCAGAGACGTAGCAGGAAAATACCGGGGCATCATCATATTCTGCCATATCTTCTCTGTATGTGTACACTCTTCCCTGCAAATTGGAACTTCCTGTGCCGATTATCGCATTGTCGAGTTCTTTTCCGTTTTTGCGCAGGCGAAGCTGGACCTTATCACCCTCAAGATCGAACGCCATGGCCGTAAGTGTGAATCCACCGCCAATAGCCCATTCCTCACCTAGCTCAAGAGTTTTGGTATCGGCATCATTAAACTCAACAAGCGGCTTTGCGAGTTTGGACGCATCGCCACATACGGCAACGTACCGCTCACCCATCCAGAACACTGTCCGGTACCCGGAGTCTCCATCACAATTAGCACCCTCAACGGTCAGCCCGAGATTCTTGTGAAGTTCGTATTCCTGCCAGATCGGGGCTGTGGTGTACGTGAGGTTGTCCACATCTATGAATCGATCGATATCAGCCCCCTCCAGCGCGCCAGCCCTGATCGTCAGCGTCTCTGTACCACCGCAGGCACCGCCGCTCAGATTATAACAATATCCCCCAAAGTTAGACTCGTTCCAGACGATATCTCCGGTTTGATTACCTGTCAATTGTACAGCCTCGCCACTGAACGAAAGTGCAGCAGCACATCCGCATCCGATGATCATCGATGCAAGCAACCCTATCAACAGGTATTTCAGATTCATTATGGAACTATCTCTCTACCGGCTTTATAAAAAGTTCTTCTCTGGTGTCTGCACCATTCCGGGCGGTTTCCTCTGCCACCCGAGACTTTTTATAATTCTCTGGTTATGCTGGATTTTCTCGGGGCAAGCATAACTGCTGAAAACAGAACTATATTGATATACAAATCTATTTATACCTCTAATCGGCATAATTAGTGTTTATCTGTGGTTGGTATAAATGTTAGCCACAGATTTCACACATTTCACTGATTACATCAATTGTAACTACTCACGTTTTAGAAGCCAGTAGGAACCAACCTCATTTGTAGATTATACCTCCAAATCCGAGCCGCCATTTATACTCAGCACCGGCATAAACTGCGTTTTTTATTGGTGGAACCAAACTGATACAACACATAAACAAGGACTCAGCGCCTTGCTCACAGCTATTCCATAGATTTTAAAAAGCTTACGTTGTGGCGGTGTGAAGTATACCTTAGATTTACAGCCCTCGAATCACCACAAGCTTTATATACTTGAGCTATCTAATAAATAGTTAATGAAAAAAGTCCCCATAATA
Organism: Methanobacteriota archaeon; assembly: GCA_034717055.1. Taxonomy (GTDB): domain Archaea; phylum Halobacteriota; class Methanosarcinia; order Methanosarcinales; family Methanogasteraceae; genus Methanogaster_A. The sequence continues at coordinate 39 of JAYELB010000170.1, read as the reverse complement.
CCGGAAACCGAGGTCCGGATCAACAACATCAGCGGATTC
>JAYELB010000169.1:0-3442 GCA_034717055.1 Methanobacteriota archaeon | reverse complement strand
AAGGGCATGTAACGATATATCGAAGAGGTGCATAAAGATGAATGATGGACGGTTACTGAGAATGGAATACGTCATGCCACCGTGACACCTTTTGGTGATGTGTCAGTGCATCACCGAAAGGTGGGGTGTGAGCGCGTATGCGTACATATATGATCGTGTCAGCAAGCGTTTCTGCATGCCACCGCTTGCGGAAATGATTTAGAGCGAAGGGGGTTTTGGGGAGGGGCTATGATGCGGGTTGATGATGGTGTGGTGCACGTGGGTGGATGAGTAAGTTGCTACGCGAGTAGTGGTAGCTGGCACTCTGGTTTTGGTAATTTGGTGTGTGGTTGAACAACAGTTCCAACTCGGGGGTGCTGCTGGTATGTATCTTCGCTGGGATATTACCAATCAATTTGGAGGGGATGCATATATAGTGTGGATGTGGAGCTGGACCAGATCATGACCTGCTTCAAGATTTCTTTTGCGAATATCTGCTGTTACTTGCTGGATGAATGTTTCAACGGTGAGAAAATGACACTACAACGGCTTTTTGAGGTGATATTTGATCTTCAAGGTACAGTAAGAATTGAAAATGGGTGCCGAAATATATTTATAAAGAAAAATCTGAAACAACATGATATTATGACGCAATTAGAATCGGCACTCGATTCAATTAATCATAGGGGGATTGAAGATTTGAATGGACGTATGTATAACTTCAAGCTTCTCTAATTTAACTTGCCGCTATAATTTATATACCCGAAAGTCATGTCATACATATCTCCACATATACCCCCGGTTAGCAAAAATAAAAAAAGAGTAGATGGACATAGCTATCCATCTCCTCATCTCAATCGATTCGGTTCCGCATCCGCAGCAGATGTGCTACAGTCATAAGCCCGCCGAGTGCTGGAATAATTCCGAAACCAGGTGTGGCTGCTACTGGTTCGTCTGCGCCTTCACCTGCGCCTTCACCTGCTCCTGCCCCTGTTTTTCCCTTCGCGTTGAAATCAGCGAGATTCGTACTCTCGCCTGGATTCGTTGCGCTGATCAGGTTTCCGGATGCGTCCTTCTCGACGTCGTATCCGAGCGCCTCAAAGTCGATGATGTGGTCTTTGTGACAGTCCTTGCATGTCAGTGCATCCTCTTTCGGTGAGACCCCGTGGAAGAGCCCCATGTACCGGGCGGTGTTCACGTACTGGACTGGGTCGTAGATCTTGCCTGTCGCCACAAAGATCGCCTGAGTCATGTTGCCCGTCTCCTTAACCGTCTTGTGCCTGTACGGCAGCAGGTGCGTACCATTCCATGACTGTCTGCCCCGGTGAAACCTTGCTGCGTATATCTTTGATGCAGGATTATCGATTCCACCGACCGGCTTTGCCAGCATCACGGTACCATCATCACCACGCACAACCGGATCTGCGAGATCAACTATCTCAGACATCCGGTTCCACCAGACATGAATCGGTGCGGGATTGCTCTCGCGAACAGTCGTCAGGTGATACAGGTTCCCTTTGCCAAGGTGCGTATCTTCCCAGTCGCGGGACATCTCGACGGTCTGCACCTTACCATACGCTGTGACGTGGCATGCAGTGCAGTAGAGCCGATCCGTGTGCTTGTTGTACATTGAACCCTCTGCGTGAGGCTCGCTGCCGTGACATCTTTTGTCGTCACAGGTGACCGGAACATCGGTATCATCGATACGTAGGTCCATGCCCCTACCGGATACATGGTGATTCACGAACGTGTGGCAGTCCTGACATACCATGCCAGTGCTCATGTGAACATCAAGATCTCGTGAGATGTTTGCAGCACCCACCATAAGTTCAAGATTGCCCCGCTTGTTGTTGTCCCCACCACTTGCCAGCGCATGGCAGCGCAGACACATCTCACGCGTCGGCGGTCCGACATTCCGGGCTGCTGCCGTCGCATCAATCGATGGATCAGGACCTGACGCGGTCTTCTTGTAGTTTGGTGCATGACAGATCAGACAATCGATCTTCTCAACCGAAAAATCGTATTCGGGTAAGCCATAGCCAGCGTGACACTTGCCGCATAGGGCTTCATTCGATTTCACGGCGATGCAGAAATCGTTTATACCAACGAGTTTGCCGGTCGGTTCGCCTTCCTTTCCGACAACGTGTGTCGCCTCGCCCATCCACGTGTTGTGGACCGACGTTGCGAAGTCCTCGCCCTCCTGCTGGTGGCACGCAAGACAGGTTTCAGCACCCGAATATTCCTGGATGCTGGCGTGCTCCCCTTCGGATGCAGCCGATACCGCCGACGCGATAAACAGACAGGAAAGTAAAGCGACAATTATCAATGACACTGTTTTGGTATTGCGTAGTGAGGTTTTCATATTTTGATTCCGTATAGTACATTCCTCCTTCTGTATATCAACATAGATACTGCGATTTCAATCTGTTCATCTACGTTATACGCAGTAATATTACAAGAACCTACTTTAACGTTTCGATGCGTTTGACATTGGGATACTATTATCCGGTCAACTGCCCTATCAATCCGCAACCCACCTTTACAAGTCCGATCACGCGGCACCATAGAATGCTCTGACCAATACGCTTGACACAATCGTATTTCTGCATACGGTCATCGTGGAAAAACTGCATAAGTTATATATTATCTAATTATATGTGCTACTATACTTATATACTTAGTTGTAGATTTTATCTTGTGCCCATAAACAGCGCGGAAGAACTTAAAAAATTGCCGGGATGGAACATTCGAATACGATAACAAAGAGCCGGTGAAGGACGACTATGCACAATACGAGCAGGCGAAGATCTATGAGATGGTCAATTACCTAAATAACAGAGGAGATCTCGTATATCTTGCCGATAAAAGAACAAAAGTAATGTTTAGCCAACCACGAGATTGCAGCTAAACACATACGGAACCACAAGGTTGCACAGATTTCCACAAGATTTCGTGTTAATCTTGTGTAATCTCGTGGTTTTTTTCACCTCAGCTAAACACATACATAAAATAAAATAGAAAAAGAGTGAATGGACATAGCCATCCATCTCTCCATCTCGATCGATTCAGTTCCGCCTCCGCAGCAGATACGCTATAGCCATAATCCCGCCGAGTGCCGGTACAATCCCAAGACCCGGAGTGCATGCTTCTTCAGGACACGTACAGGTATCTGTGTCGCCATTCGCACGGAAATCGGCAAGATTCAGAATCTCGCCCGGCTTTGTTGCACTGATAAAGTTTCCTGATTCGTCCCTCTCGACATCATATCCGAGCGCCTCAAAGTCGACCGCATGATCTTTGTGACAGTCCGCGCAGGTTAACGCTTCGTCCTTTGGAGAGACCCCATGGAATAACCCCATGTACCGCTTGGCATCCACATACTGGACCGGATCGAATATCCTGCCTGTCGCATCAAAGATTGCCTGAGTCATGTTATCAGTCGTCTTAACGGTCATGACCTTAA
>JAYELB010000168.1:0-3443 GCA_034717055.1 Methanobacteriota archaeon | reverse complement strand
GGTGCATATCGATTCCACCCCATTCATCCCGCCGTATGCTTTGGCAAGTTCGCCGGGGTACATCAAGAACGATGTCATACACACCTCCCGAGAATCACATCGTTTCATACAGTTATGGTAAATATCAGCCATACTACTTAAACCTATCCGGCCTCCGCCGCCCCCCAGACCGCAGAATCGAAAACACCCATTCCAGATCCCTTCTAGACATCAGCCCAGCAGCCACCGCGTCAGCGTATCCGATAGCTGAACCGGAACAGGGATGCATCCAACGTCGGTCGCTCTGCCACAGGTGGCTTATCGCGATTTCCCGATTTTTACCGCCCCGCTCACGGATCTCGACGGTGCTCACAAAACCCGGGATCTCGTCATGCGATCCTGCCCAGGTTCCGGGGTGTAAGATGCGCCTCAAAGCAGGTATCGTCCAGCCGCGGTCGTGCGATACGGCGGCGGGGGGAGTTTGTTTGTTTGGGCGAGTGCCAGATATGCTCTGATCTTTAATGTGGGGTAACCAGACCCTTCTGACCTGACTTTCAGGTTTTTATAGGCTACACCCCTGAACAATCCACCTTAAACCCCAGCTTCTCAACTGATTTGATTAGTTCTGCTTCACTGATCACTTTTAGGGGGATCAGAAAGTCTCTCGCACAACAACCCCCTCTTCGCTCGCTTTCGTAATGATCGCACGCCCCCCGGCATCGTTGATCGCGGAAGCAACCGCGTCAGCACCACCGACGCCACCAACATCACCCAAACCGCGGACGAGCGCAACGATGCACCCGCCGCCGCCAGCGCCTGTAATCTTTGCACCATACGCGCCCGCATCCCTGGCAGCGTGCACCAGTCGCGAGAGTTTCGCGCTTCCAACGCCGATCGCATCCAGAAGCCCGTGATCGATGTTCATCAGTTCCCCGACCGACCTGTAATCCCCGCTCTCGATTAAGGGCACGCCACTCTCGGACAGATTGTCTATGGTATCGAATATCGAGTCCATGATTCCGGGATAACTCTCATGCAGGATTCTGACGTTTCCCACGAGTTCTTTTGTGGAAGAGAACTCTTCTGTGTCCCCGATTACGATATCGCACTCAATCATCCGCAGTCTCAAGGATGACTCTCCTGGGTTTACCAGCATGGTGCCTCCCATCGTCGAGACCGCGGTGTCGGTCGGCGATGCCGAGCCCTGGACATCCCGCTCGATCCGATGCCCCACCTCTGCAAGCGTGACGCTGTCCATCATGAGCCGAAACTCGGAATTGAGTGCGCTAAGCGTTGCGATCACCGCAGCAGCCGACGATCCAAGTCCTGATCCGACCGGGATCTCTGAATCGATCCGAACCGAGACTGGTGGGACCGCGAGCGATTCGATGCACCGCGAGATATAGGGGTGTACCATGTAATCGATGCCTGTCGTTCCGAGAATGGACGAGATCGTGGTCTGGTCAGATTCCGAAACCGCCGCTGTGGTGCGGAGGTTGATTGCGGATGCGATCGCTCGCTTGCCGTAGACTACCGCGTGTTCGCCGAAGAGATATATTTTTCCGGGTGCAGAGCAGGTTGTGGTCATGTTATCTCCATTCTTGTATCGTGGTATTTCTTCTGCCGTTTGAGCATTGTTTGCTTTTTATAGCGGAGATCAAGGATTACCTATTTTTTCAGATATTCGTTCATTCAGATATTCTTTTAAATGGTTTTGAATTTTTCGTATATCTTCAGTATCAGGCAGGTCAGCAATGATCTTCTCAATAATCTGTCTTTGTTGAATCCGGATGAATGTCTGAGTAAAATTGATGTCAAATAACCAACCCAGTTGCAGGAGTTTCATATCATTAAATGTTTTTAACTCATGAGAATTTGAAACCCGGTTGTTAAGAATATCTTCGACGAAGCAAAGTGAATATTCGGGTGTATCAGGAAGTTCAAGCTCCAGTGCAGGGTTGCGATGCTCATGACGTTGTGTGTAATAAGTTGTCACAACCAGCCATATATCCAATTTATCCGCATCCCGCAACAATTTTGAATATAGTAAACAATCGGGGGTTTCGTCAGCAGGGCCGGGAAGTTTACGTACATTGTGGTACCCTATGGCTTTGTAAGCGATGGAGCGTTGTGTTTCTGTGAGCCGACTTAATACGTCTGTTTCTTCTAACACCTTCAGCCCGAGAGTTGCGTGGTTTTCCGATACCTTGTCATTGAAAGTGTTGTATGTCCTGAATTGTTCAAAGCGACCTATGTCGTGAAATAATGCAATGGTATCAGCCAGACGAAGTGCGTTTTTATTGAGATTTAGGGCTTTGCCTAACCGGAGGATCTCCTTACAAACACGTAACGTGTGTTCTTCTTTAAGTCTGATATTCTCCTGTATTTTTGGATCTTCCGAGTAAAAACATTTTACGTACTTTCGAAACCATGAATGGAAAAAGGCAATGTCTACTGTAGTTTCTATCATGTTTATCCCTATTATTATTTAGCTGTTCTCATTTATACTTCTACCTTTATCGCCGGTGTCTTGTTTTCTGTTGGGTGGGTATGTGGGTCGTACCCTGGTAACCCTGAAGACCATCGAACCGAACAGGCACCAGGACGACTTTACCCCTCATAATGAAATGGCCTCCCATCGGAAAGTGTGTAAATGTCCTCTTCGATATCTTTCAGGAAATCAAGGCAGGGGTTGACGGCTGCTGCCTGAAGCCACTCTGTTTCGTTAAGGTCGGATTCTTCGGGCAGCAGGTGACCTACACGAACGGCTTCGGCAATCGCATCCCTATCAATCTCGTAACGCCACTCTTCGATGATCACCTCATAAGCCATACCACTCTCAACCTGTTCCAGTACATCCGCGACCAGGATGCGTGTGCCGCAGAATGTTGGTTCGCCATGGCAGATGGTGGGGTCGGCTACGATATACCGTCCTAATGTTTTTGTTTCCATCGTTACGGTTTCCATTATTGTTTGCCTGATATAATATGGTTCGCTTCTGCGACCTCTCCAGTCACAATCATCCACCCGAGCGTAGTCTCGGCCATCCTTTCGGATCGCCCGCTTGAGCAGTCTTTGTTTCGTAGACCGGGGTGTAGCTGACACCTGCTAATCGCGCACGCAGTCTCACCCTTTTTCAATCATTTCCATCACAATCCGATAAACTCTCTCTGTCATGTACAAACTACTTCTTTCATGCAGATCATGCATGACCTGTTTCGTTTCCTCATAACCCAACAATCCCGACGATTGCGCTCTTGCAATCATGCCTGCCGTATCATGGACTTCGATATTATAGAGTCGTCAACGTCTCTTGTACCAGAGTCATCGGTAAAAAATAGCCCATACTTTCCGGAAAGACAAAGTGCAATTGCTTCAGCTTCCCCGGCATCAATCACATACGCACCACACAATCGCTTGGCAAAGATTTTCTCTTCAACGTTCAAGCCGGATAACTGGTATAC
>JAYELB010000167.1:0-3443 GCA_034717055.1 Methanobacteriota archaeon | reverse complement strand
ATGAAGCAATTAGAATCGGCACTTGATTCAATTAATCATATGGGGATTGAAGATTTGAATGGACGTATGTATAACTTCAAGCTTCTCTAATTTAACTTGCCGCTATAATTCATATACCCGAAAGTCACGTAATATGAACATCGCCAAAGAGTTATATATCATCAATGAGTCTATTATTATGAAGCAGAGGAAACTTGTGGGGCATAAATATGAATGGTGACCATAGGACTGGTGTTATCGCCATCGGCCTATTCATAATCCTATTAAGTCCTATCCTTCTTATCCACGCTCACGACGTTTCAGCACAATATCAGGATAACACATCTCTTTCGACCGGTAAAGCAACGTATGCGCTTCATGAGACGGTCTGCATCACTTTAACGGCGGCACCAGAAAAAATCGTTTTTTTCAATATAATAAGCCCGACAGGAATCATTTATACCGCACTGTCAGCCACGGACCACGAATATCAGTTAAAGCCGGATATAGCTGGAAGTTATGTGGTAAATGTTCTGTTGCACACCGGTGGTGGCGAAACACTCCTGACTACAGAGTTTGTAGTAGTAGATCCCAAGATTGTCTTTGGTGCGCCAGAACAGGGGGGAGCTGTGGTGGGCGAACCTGTCAACTGGTCACAGCGCATCTACGTTACAAACCACGAGAAGTTTTTCATATCAAATTTCTCGGTTAGTATCCCGCTGCCGCCTGACCATTCCAATCCCTCTTCCGGTGCCGGGTCCGCAATTATCGATTCGTCTATTCCGGTTGATCTGGCAGCCGGCGAAGGTGCAAGCTTTAACATATCTTATCAGACGCCCCCGGTTCGGCTTGCTGTTGCAGAAGAGATGATCGGCATCTCTGACCTGATCCCGCCTGATGCGTTTGATATCGGGGTCTACAAGGAAATTTGTGTGGATGAGGGAGGACAGCTAACCGACAAGATAGCCGTAAAGCGGGTAACGGTCCGGCACAACTCGTCCGTATATTATCATAACATCCCTGTCGCCATAGAATCGCAGGGGTTCGATGAGATTGTCGAATTCGTGGATGACGCGGGAATGGTTGCGGAGATGACAACAGAAAGGAGCAATGAAACACTTTCGTGGACGATTCCAAAACTCTCTAATCGGACATATACGGTTGTTGGGGTAACGCGGGAACAGGGCGACGCTGAAATTGGTGAACCGGTCGAATGGCAGCTTAATGTCTCGGGCACCATCGTAAGATACAAGACTCCGGCACCATTTACAATGGAAAGCAAGCCGGTTATTGCGGATGGTACGTGGCAAAAAGAGATCGTCGTTGGAAGCAACGCATCTGTGTACTATTCTGATGTAACCGCATATTCGAGACTGGGTGAAACAGAAAAATCCAACCTCCGGCTTTTCTGGTTGGCGAACGGGTCAAGGATAGATGTGACAGATTCCGAGGAGTTTGATGTCTCGTTCTCTGATACCAACGGTAACGGCACCATTGACATGGCAACCTGGAATGTGCCGATGCTTTCCAATCAGAGCTTTGAGGTGGAGGCTGGTATCACGGTGATAAACGTGCAGAGCTATCCCACTGTTGGCGGAAACTGGACTGTTGAATTCGAGACTGTGGGATGTGCGAACCTGACAATAACCGCAGTAGACGGAACTGCCTGGAGCAACGCAGACGAAGAAGAGGACCTGCGGTTCCTTAAAATCAAATGCGGTGATCAAACCTTGAACTATAGGTGGATAAACGATTCGGTCTTCATCGAAAACTATTGCTGTAATCTGACCGGTCATGAAGTTTCAAAGGTTCTGACCCCGGCAACGCACACCTTACAGTTCAGATTCGGATCTGATGTGGGATACGCACATAACTGGGCTACGGATTTATCCGGATGGAGTCACCGCCAACTGATAAACATCTCAAATACCGCAGGAGAACTGAGCTACCATCAGGTGAAGATAGAGCTTAATTCCTCAAATGACGGAACCAATTGGAACTGGACTAATAACGGGAATGACACAAGATTTACTTATTATAATTCTACGACGGGAACCGAGACCGAAATTCCATTCTGGATAGAATCATGGAACTCAACGGCTGAGACTTCTACCACCTGGGTTAATGTTACTTCTTTAGCAAACAACGCGAATACGACTATCTATTTGTACTACGGCAACACCTCTGCAAGTTCTGCAAGTAATGGTACGAATACCTTCGAGTTCTTTGATGATTTTGAGATATTTAACGCCGGCGATTGGGCGAAAGAAAATTCCGACTCGACTCTTTCACAGGAAAGTGACCCGGCAATCTCCGGAAGGGGGCAGGTTCTTAAGTACAACGGAAACGGATGGCATGCATTTAAAAAAACAACCTATACATTCACAAATGGGACGATACATTTTGAATTCTACCGACCCAGTTCAAATGCAGAAATCCAATTTTGCTGGAGAATTGCAAACATCTCAGATATTAATAGGAATTTTTATGAATTCGTAGAAAAATACGAATGTCTTAAATTCCAGAAGTTCGTTAATAATACTGAAAGTAAAAATATTCATACAAAAGGCATAACATGTCTTGCTAACACATGGCATAATAGTAAAATAGTTGCTAATGGTAGTAGTATTAAATATTGGGTAGATGGTACAGAGAATCTCTCTTTTTCAGATACTGAATTTTCTTCTGGCAATCTGGGTGGTAGATGCAAGTGTGACATGTATTTGAACGATATTTTCGTCTGCACATACGCCTCGTCTGAGCCGACTGTGAACATTGGGATAGAGGAGACACTAGTTTCTCTGAATCTAACAATCTCCACCCCTCAAAACAACTCCTGCACAAACGACAATACAACAACATTCGCAGGCACAACGAATATAGCAGCTAACATAACCTACTCTGTCGATGCTAACACAAATGAAACCGCCTGCAACAACTGTACTTCCTTTAGCAACACCACCCAGGAATTAACAGATGGTCCACACAACATAACAGTTTATGGAGCTACTTATGACCATGCAACAGATACTGATTCCGAGACTGTTTATTTCACGGTCGACACAACCGCTCCAGCCTCTATTACAAGCTTAGCAAACCAATCTTCCGGGGGTACGTGGATTAACTGGACGTGGACTAACCCAACAGATGCTGATTTCGACCACATAGAGGTCTGGATAAATGAAACATTCTATGCCAATGTAACACAACCAGCCCATTCCTATACTGCAACAGGGTTGGACGCAACATCGTGGTACGAAATCCGGACACGGACTGTTGACAACTGCCAGAACGTAAACACGACATGGGTAAATGACACCGCAAAGACACAGGAGATGAGTTGGGGGGATCACCACCAACTGATAAACATCTCAAATACTGCACAAAACCTGAGCTACTATCCGGTAAGGATAGACCTGAACTCCTCAAATGTCGAAACTGACTGGAACTGGACTGAAGATGAA
>JAYELB010000166.1:0-3452 GCA_034717055.1 Methanobacteriota archaeon | reverse complement strand
ATCTGGGCTTCGCAAGGAGGGTTAAGTCGTAACAAGGTAGCCGTAGGGGAATCTGCGGCTGGATCACCTCCTAATAACCGTACACAAAATTGTGTACAAAACCTCCACTGCCGGTCGGAGATCATAGGATGTCAGGATCAATACCCTTTTAGTTTTTCAGATTATATCAGTGGAATATGGATGATTATGTTACCTACCAGACTGCTGGCGCTGATACCGGAAAAGTAGAGATCGCATTGCAAAGGATCGTAGAACTTTGCAAAGGGACTTTTGACTTCAGAGACACTATAGGAAAACCCGCGATTCCGATAGGACATTTTTCAGGAGTTATTGATCTATGGGATGGCAGAGCAATGGCGGTCAAGACCGATGGAGTCGGAACAAAGGTCTTTATTGCACAGGAGATGGAAAAATACGACACGGTCGGCATCGATTGTGTTGCTATGAACGTAAACGACATCCTCTGCGTCGGTGCTCTACCGATCTCGATGGTCGATTACATAGCGGTTCAGGAACCCGACCCCGACCTTCTCGAAGCGATCGTGAAGGGCGTTGTGACCGGATGCAAGCAGGCAGGGGTAACGCTCTCTGGCGGGGAGATCGCAATCATGCCGGAGATGATCAAGGGGCCCCGTGAGAATCGGGGTTTCGACCTCGTAGGGATGGGGGTCGGCATTGTTTCGAAGGACAAGATAATCACTGGTGATGCAATCGAAGAAGGGGACGTGATACTCGGTCTTGCAAGTTCGGGAGTTCACAGCAACGGGATGACGCTTGCAAGGAAGGTTCTTCTGGGTAAATTCGGCGTGGATGAGTATGTTGACGAACTTGGAAGAACGGTCGGCGAGGAACTGCTCGAACCGACGAATATCTATGTAAGTGAGGTTAGAGAGATGCTCGATTCCGGTCTGGATATAAGATCGCTTGCCCACATAACAGGTGACGGATTCTTAAATCTCAGGAGGGTCAGCAGGGACTACGGGTTTAAGATCGATAATCTGCCAAAAACACCTCCGGTTTTCGAGTTGATACGGAAACACGGGCCTGTGAGTGCGGCGGAGATGTATCAGGTCTATAACATGGGCATCGGGTTCTGCATCGTCCTACCCGCTGATGAAACAGATTCCGCGATACGGATCGCAGAAAAACACGGTAAGGACTGCTATGAGATAGGCAGCACATATAAGGACCCTGAAAAGACGGTGATTCTCGAAGAGCAGCATCTGCGAAGCGATGGCAGCCAGTTTGTGAAATATTAGAATATGCTCAAGTGCTTGTGGTAGGAACCACGAGATTACACGGATTTCCACAAGATTTCTGTGTTAATCTTGTGCAATCTCGTGATTTTATATGAGACTTTTTTTTATTTGTTCTGGTCGGTTGAACACATGACGCCAACCCGGCAAATACAAATATGATTAGATAGGTGTAATCAGTGAAATAAGTGTTAATCTGTGGCTAAAATAGTATCAGCCACAGATCAATGCAGATAGACACAGATTATCGGTGTAAACAACTTTTCAGACCGACAGTGCTTCATTATAGCAGTCGTGGTTGCGTAATACAATCCGACGTTCCCAGAAAATAATAAAAAGACTCTTTTATATCTAAATATCCACACACTATAATTAAGCGAGTGCCCCTCGAATCTCATGGCGCGCGGCAAACATCTCTAGCAGGACCTCACGCTCTTGATCAGCGGGTGGTTCAGCGAAGATCCAGACCTGATCATCACCGCCATGTACGATTCTTGGACATGCAAGCATATCTGTGCTCGACATTCGGTATGCAACCTCAACTCCACTCGGTGCGATCCATGCGCGTGTATCTACAAGTTTTAAGATTAGTTTGCCCCAGTCGAATGCTTTTTTTGTTTTGACAACTGCGCTTAGATGCACACGCTCCCCTGAAACGTGCTTCTCGATATCTTTTTTGAACCGCGCGTATTCCGGGTCGCCCAGATCCACCGACGCCGCGCCCTTCCTTATAAAGCGCTCAGCCACATCAGGGAAGAATGGTGCGAGATTACGGTCATCGGATCGCTTCGTTGCGAGCGACACCCCAATAAACGAGATTGCGCTTAGCGATACCGCTATGAGAACACCGTGCTCGATCAAGAATGGGGATATCGCGTCGAGTTTTCCGATATATGTAGCCTCCGCTATGATCAGTCCGATCTGGGTGGTGCCGCCGATCACGAGTCCTACAAGCGCGCCTTTAGCGGTTGCGCGTCTCCAGAAGAGCGCGCCCATAATCGGGAAGAAGTACGATGATGTGCCGATGACGGTTGCCATGATGACCGCGTCCAGTATCGTCTCGACATGCATCGAGATTGCGGCAGAGATTATGAGCATCGCGACGATTAGTGAGCGGTTCACGGTGCGCATCTCCTTCATAGTCACATCCGGCTTGATGAACCGCTGGTAAATGTCCCTTGATACACTGGATGCGCCTGATGTTGCAAACGTGTCTGCGCAGGACATTGCGGCTGCGGCAAATCCTATCGCAATTACTGCGATTGCTGCTGGTGGGAATGTATCCTGGATGAATATGAGGTATAGCTGTTCGGCAGCAGGCACGTCAGTAGGCGCGGGATAAATGGCACTAAGCCCGATTGCTGCAAGGAAACAGGCAAAGAATACGACAGCGATCAACACTGAACCGAGCGCCATGCCGTACCGTGCCGATTTCACGTCCCTTGCCGCCCACACACGCTGCCACGGGTCCTGCTCTGTGATCCATCCCGGAAGCATTGCGATCATCATGATAAAAACTCCCACGATCCCGCCGAGAGCAAAGATATCCCAGAAATCGGCACCCATTCCGGAAAAGAGGTCGGATACAGCCACACCAGTAGTCTGCACAGGAATGTAGAGTGCTGCAGCTCCGATCAGAAGTGCAAGCGCGGCAAGGAAGACAAACTGGATGCTATCGGTCCATATCACCGCCCGAAGGCCGCCAAGCGTCACATAGAGCGAGATTGCAACCACCATGATCAGCACGGCATAGATCTGTGGGATGCCGTAGAATACGGAGAGGACGTAGCTGAATCCCTTGAAATCGGTGACCGCAAAGAGGATCATCACGATCGTGATCGCTATCGCAATTGGTGCACGCAGCAGGGGTCCGTACCGAAGTTCGATCAATTCCGGCTGGGTCAGTGACGGGAGACGCTTGATCCGCGGGACAAGGAGTGCAATTGCAGCAAGCGCGATGATATTTGGCGCAACAAAGATCCAGATCGATCCGGTGCCGATGAAGAGGAACATCCCGGTGACGAGGAATAGGGCTCCTGCTGTGAGCCACGATGCCGCGGCAGACATCCCGATGTTCCCTGCTCCGATCTCTCGTCCCGCAATCCAGAAATCGGTCATCGTCCGCTGCTTCTTTGCGAAATGCCACCCGACAGCGATCAACGCTGCGATGTATATTATAAGTAGTGCTATAAATGT
>JAYELB010000165.1:0-3457 GCA_034717055.1 Methanobacteriota archaeon | reverse complement strand
TGTTCTTTGAGAAGAATGCCCGAGATATTTGTCTTATGTATGACTTGTTTCGGTCATTTCGGACTCAACCAGAAAAAATTAAAAAGTCTCCGTCGTTATCATTAGTAATTCTGCATGTGTTCCGTGACGATAAAAGGACAGGCTATTTCAGTTCGCCGAAAGTCAGGAGTGTACGATCTATTGACCCCTTCCACATATCCACACGCTACCCGAGCATAGTCACTCTTTCTACGGAAGGTCGAGAAATGCTGATTCGCCGCGACTTACCGGGTGATCCTCACCCTCCCGGTCACCCATGATCCGCAGAATCGCGTCATCAAGCCCGAGCATCTCCTGCTCCCCTGTCTGCATATCCCGCAGAGTGACCATGCCAGCCTCAACTTCCTTCGCGCCGACGATCACCGCGTAATCGGCACCGATTGCATCGGCATGTTTCAACTGCTGCCCAAATTTCCTGCCGCTGATATCGATCGTAGTGCACACGCCCGCGTCATCCCGTAGCCTGCTTGCAACCCGGATCGCATCCTCTGCTACATCCGGCAGATATACAACCGCCACCCGTTGCGTATGTGGCGGCTCGATTTCACATACCTCAAGCACCCGGTCAAACCCGATTCCAAAGCCACACGATGGCGTCTCGCTGCCGCCGAAGAGTTGCGCAAGCCGGTACGTGCCGCCGCCGCAGATCTGGTTCTGTGCGCCGAGTCCTGCTGCGTACATCTCAAAGACCATGCCGGTGTAGTAGTCAAGTCCTCTTACGATCCCGAAATCGACCTCGTAACGGACGCCGTAGTGATCCAGCAAAGCGAGGGTCGCCTGAAGCTCTTCGAGCGGCTGCGCATCATCGGTGATCGATCTGGCTTCGTCAATATCAGCATCGAGAAGTGCTGGTAGACGCTCCCGCAGATCCGGTTGATCCGAAAGCAGCATCCGAAGACCATCGACATCCTTCTTGTCCATCAGCCGCATCGCGTCTGCCTGCATCTTCGCGTCTAGGCCATGGAGCAGCCCACGAACGACGCCAAGATGCCCGATGTGGAGATCAGCCGCAATTCCGGTATCAGACACCATGGCGGCTGCAAGTGCGATCGCCTCTGCTTCGGCTTGTGCGCGGTCGCTTCCGATAAGCTCGACGCCAAACTGCCAGAATTCCCGGAACCTCCCCTTCTGCGGGCGTTCGTACCTGAAACAGTTCTCAAAATAGTAGAGCCGGATCGGCTTTGGCGATACCGACATCTCGTTTACGTACATCCTGAGCACTGGTGCGGTTAGCTCAGGGCGGAGCGCGATATCTCTGCCACCTTTGTCTTTGAATGTGTATAATTCATCCAGAATCGCTTCTCCGGACTTTATCGTGAAGAGTTCGGCGTTCTCGAATGTGGGGGTCTTCACTTCGCCGTAGCCCCAGTGCTCTGCGGTTCCTCGCATTCGGTTCTCGATGTATCTGCGCTTCTCTGTTTCCACGGGGGTGAAGTCGCGGGTGCCTCTTGGTCGATTTAGTTTCATGTGTGTGGGGTCCTCTGGTTGTGTATTTTTCTGTTGTTGAAACCATGTTAACCAAAGTGTTATTGTTTCTTTCTCGATACTCGGAGCTTTTCGAGAAGCTTTTGATCGTTGACGGTTGCCAGATTCATATCGACAAGCTTTTGAAATAGGGAAATTGCTTGCCTGATTTCTCCGTTCTTCTTGTGTTCCTTCGCCTTTGCCCGGTATGCTGTTGCAACTATGCCCATCGGTGCTGATGGCTCCGAATTCTCTTCAGTAATATGGAACCACTCTGTTGTTAGTCTGATTGGCACACCATTTTTAGACTTTGCAACATTCATATTCTATCAATTCCTTTTTGCAGATATTGAACCCATTGGTAGGGCATCATCAGGCAACGGGATTTCCGGGATGTCATTATGTGTGTGAATAACCGTTCTGAGATGAGGAGGGGCGGGTAACCACTCCCTTCTTAATCGGCGACACCTTTTGGGATGTGATTTACGTTTCACCGAAAATCGAGTTGAATATATTGTCGTACACGAAATGGTACACATGATAGAGTGCAACCGCGGCGACCGTTTCGTAGTCTGCATGGATAAATATGATATAAGAATTGAATTGTCGAAACCGTAGTCATGCAATCCGTTTCACGTACTTCCTGACAAGATCAAGCATCTTCTCACTTTCCGGGACCACATTCCGGATCTCGTCGATCATCTTTAGAATAACAGGCGACTGCAGCTGATCCTTAAGATCATGTAGGTACGGGGCACATGGTCTTTTGCCGGCAGTGTGGAACCGCACGATCTCATTAGGGGATGCCGGCTTAACCGGATCATCAATATGCGGAGATTTATCGATGGCATACACCGCACCATCACCGTCACCGCCGTCTGAGAGTGTCCCGAGCCCGTACACGATGCAGTAGCTGTTCTTATAGTCTTCGATGTATGGCTGGTACTTGATTTTTTTATCCTGCGATAGATAGCCAACCATATCCTCCTTAACCGAATGCGATACCCCAGTAACAACCCCGATAATTGTGGCGTATGATGTCGATATCGAAACGAACTGCCCGGCAAATCCACTATTCTCGTCACATAATTTGACGGTGTATGTGTCAGCCGACGCCACATGGATAATGTCTCCCAATCGCATGAGATAAAGTTGTCCCGTATCGGTATTAAATTTGAGCAATCATGGGGCGACCCAAGCAGATCGATGCGGTCACTTGCGCTCCGCATCCATGAACTCGACGAACGAGTTTATTGGTCCGGGGTTCGCACTTACTACATGGCGGCGTAGGGGCTTATAAAACAGTAAGAACCTTTTGAAACAATGTTTCGGCATTTCAACCCATTAGTGATCTATTTAGCTCATCCGACATTCACAACCGTACCATATATCTCAAAATTCCCCATATCAACCCAGTCCAGATGTGGAAACTCCCGGAAATACTCCGCGCCATAGCAAATATAACACGGTTGAGCGATTCCGGGGAATTTTAGAGATGCACTGGAACGGCACACACCCCTCTTCAGTTCACAAAGTTCTCAGACGGGGTAAAACCGTAGGGCTTGCCAAAAAATAACCTGTTAAAATTCATATCATCTGCCCACCCATCCATCCGTGATAAAATCGACAAAAGGGATCGCAGATGACACGAATGAGCAAATTGTACGAGTGTCGTGGATGTGGAGCGCCATCAGATAACTTTGCTAGTACTTACCCAAAATTGTGTGAATATTAGCATATAAAACCGCGAGATTACACAAGATTAACACAGAAATCTTGTGAAAATCCGTGTAATCTTGTGATTCCTACCACGAGTTACTCGAGCATGCAATGGCACTACCTTAAGCGGATATCCCACCTCCACGTAATTCGTTGCGAGCTTCGTCCCGTGGTTTAGTGAGTAACGGATAGTGTTTACGTCGACGTTTGACGGCACGCGGTTCACTACGTCCGG
>JAYELB010000164.1:0-3462 GCA_034717055.1 Methanobacteriota archaeon | reverse complement strand
TCGATGAGTGGACTGATGATTTTATCCATATATGGGTGTTGAATGATACCTATGTTGGAAACCTGCGTGTAGATTACATTGAGAATGGGCTGCGGTACTGGTCACGGGTGTTTAACCGTGGAACCTGCATAATACCATACGATGTTGACCGGGTCACGTCAGATCGGCTTATATTCAATCTAATGAAGATCCGTGGACAGATCTAAAAAACAAAACACATATCTGTCATACAGCCAAAAACATACTCATGCAGTTAGATGAGATATTTGAACAGCGTAATTTTGTGGTTTTGGATCTGGAAACCACCGGGCTAAAAGCGGGCGAGGACGTTCCAATTGAAGTAGGGCTGCTGTTTGTTATTGATTGGGTGCCAGGGCAACTGGTCTCGTGGATCATCAACCCAAACTACCCGGAACAGTTCAACATTCCGGAAGAGATCAGAGCACTGACCGGTATCACGCAAGAGCAGGTTATGTCAGGTGCAGATCCCAAAGTATTCTATCCTGCGCTTGCATCGCTACTGCAGGGCATGGATATTTGGGGACACAACATCTCAATGTTTGATAAGAACTTCCTTGATAGCGAGTTTAGGCGCACCTGCGTAGTGCCGTTCAAAAACGACCAGTACTATGACACGGCGGCAATCGTAAAAGCCGCTCAGATCGACATGATGAAAGACCTACCAAACGCAGAAACATTCTACGAATGGTCTATAAAGGTTCTCGGAACGCCACGCAAAGGAGTTTACTATAACCTTCCATACTCCTGTGAGTCGTATGGTGTTGATACAACCGGGCTAAGGTGGCACACTGCCGGCAACGATGTTCTTGCAACTTTTAGGCTAATATCAAAGATCAAGGACGCATGGGTTGCAAACGAACTATGAAAACATTCATCATCGATGTGATGAGATACATTAGACCATGGCAGACCAAAGAGGACAAAAAGACGGGTCACAGTCCGGGCGAAAGTCCGGTGGCAGAGGGCGCAATCAAACCGATAGTTGCCGACACCCAGCGAAAAAGAAGGCGCGGAAGAGCTAACTCCTCTTGCGTCTTTTTTGCTGGACTTTAACCAGCCTATCATTTTCTATAATGTATGTCTTGGGGAAATCAAGCGATATGTGATGCATAGCAACCGTAGCAATCACATCCCCATATTGCCGTCTGATAGCTTCCACACCATCGATGGAGTGTAATATCTGTCTGTGCCTGACACCAAACATCGATGCAAAGGGAGAATCCATAAGTTCATGCACCCACTGAAAGGTACCATAAGGACACCCGAAAACCTGCATATCGTACTTATTATGAACTCCGTGTGTCGGCATAACGCACCCAAATGTTTTTTAGCGGGCACGCATAAAAAGGCATCCATATAAACGTGTGGGGATATCAAATGCCAAGACCAGCAGGATCTCGAAATAAACCGAAAGTAATGCACGAGTGTGTAGAATGCGGTGAAACCGGCTTTGCAACAAAGAAGTGTCCAGGATGTGGGAGCCTGAAGACACTCGAACTAAACAAAGACGGCATACCGATCACCGAGGTTCAAAACGCAATCGGCGCACAGCCACAATTACCGATCGTGCTTGGATCCGCACCAGAGTACATGGACCCGAACACAGAGCTACGCCAGGCAACATCGGTAGAGCAATCGCAAGCCATCGCCGACATGCAGTTGGACAAAGTGAAAGCACGAGCGGCAGAAGCTAAAGCCAACCGGATACGTTTGGAAGAAGAGCTTGAACAGGTTGAGAAAGGATTCAGGAGATCACCGGAAGAAGAGCTCCCAAACCCAATGCTACCACCCCAGCAGCAACCAGTTGGTGGGGACTCATCGGTGTTTTTATCCGGGCTTGGGAAGTGGAGCGAGGAAGCACGAGCGGACTTATTTGATCGATTAGCAGCTGACGACGACTTTGCACTACGGTTTTCGCAAGCTGTCAACGGCGTGCCACAACCACAAATGCCAATGAATGCACAGCAGGCAATGAACCCGTGGATGAATCCTATGATGATGCAGCCACAGGCACCTACCGAGCCACCAGAATCAGCCACATCGATGATGATGGCAATGATCACGGCCGTGGCGCAACTAAAGGAACTTTCCGGAGGGAACGACGACGGAAACAACGCACTCACCGAGCGTCTAATTGCCAAGATGGACAGGATGGAAGAGAAGCACGCCGAAAGCACAGCAATGATGCAGCAAAAGATGATGGAGTTGCAGAATGCACAGGGCCAAAATCGAATCACTGCGGAAGACATACAGCAGATCACCCATTCAGCCATAGCAAATTCAAGCACTGACCAGCTGGCAGCAAACATCGAGTCAATGAAAGGAATAGTAACCGGACTTGAGAGCTTGGGGTTGGTGAACGCTCCAGACAACGGACAAAGCAGCCATGACGAATTTGAGCGCATGAAGTGGAAAGACGAGGTGACACTTAAGCGAGAAGAACGTGAGCGAGAGGACAGGAAGGAAGACCGGCAGGCACAGGTTGAACTCGCCAAGCAGCAGGCAACAACCGGAATGCTTTCGATGATGATGCAGGTAAACTCCGAGTCTGCCGAGACGACCAAAGACGATGACGAGAAGGAAGAGGAGATAGCGCAGAAAATAACGAAAGCGGTAATATCATGACCACAATAGCAACAACACCAGACGGGGAATGGTACATCGTGACCTTTTTCCCGGACGCAGTTGAAGCAGAGATCAAGACCAACGAGGAAAAGGGCTGGAGGGTAACTACCGGGTGGCTCGATGGGGAAGCCGTACCCATGCGTGCATACTACAAGCAAGATATGTACACCCTCGACGATGTACAACATTTTGCTGAGGGTTTGCATGAATGCGAGATATGCAAGCAGATAGGGCGTGACATGTCTGTAACCTCCATCGATGTGCAGAACAATTACAACCGACAAGCACAGCCAGAGCCTTCCGGTGAGGGTCTTGGACTGAATCGACGACAGCAACCAACCCCACCGATGGGGGATATGGGGAACTTGTTAATGGACTCTTTGTTTACAACGTTGATGGACACCACACTAACACCACTTGGCAAGATCATGACCGCTAATCTCATAGGTAACGAGGCTCTTCTTGCTGGAGCACGCCCGAAGACCGAGGAAGAAGCGTTCGGACTCGCAGCGGACTACTTGTCTGCCGACACTCCTAGAACTGCGTTCTTTAGAAATCCAACAGAGATGAAAAAGATAGCAACCGCACTACGAGCAAGGGTCACACCGAAGGACGGAGAGGAAGAAGAGCCCGAAAAACCAGTGTTCAAACGTGCGCCAACAAGGATAATCTCCTGACCCCCCAACCTTTAAGTATCATGAAGTGCAATAGTTGTTTGTTGGATGGCTGTATCCAAAACCACTGACCTACCCCCTAAGTCCATGCGACTGTCCGCGGGTGTTTACCCACTTGCGCCCGCGGACCTATTCTTTTCAT
>JAYELB010000163.1:0-3464 GCA_034717055.1 Methanobacteriota archaeon | reverse complement strand
GCAAATTGTATGAATGTCAGGGATGTGGAGCGCCATAAGATAACTTTGCTAGTACTTACCAAAAATTGTGTGAATATTAGCATATAAAACCACGAGATTACACAAGATTGACACAGAAATCTTGTGAAAATCCGTGCAATCTTGTGGTTTCTACCACGAGTTACTCGAGCATATACTTTTGCTACTTTATTGTTCGGTGAGCACTTACCATACCTTACCTAACTTTCGGCGAATTGGAATAGCGTGTCCTTTTAACGTCACAGAATCGAGACCTTAACTGTTCGCCTTAACGCAGTAGTTCCGAAACCCCCTACTTCCGAACGAGAAAAAACCTATGAAAGATAGTTTCACATAACTCCAAATAGTTTTTGATCTTCAATCTGATAATATCTTGATAAAGTTTAGCCCATTCTTGATAATCTCTCTAAAAGAACCATTCTTATATCGTATTTACATGGCAATCTCTATTCGGAACTACACCCGTTCGGAAGTACTGTAACGATCGAAAAAAATAGTGGCGAGGTCACCGCCGTCTGCGGTAACCCCAGTAGATGATGACCATCAGCGCGATCACCAGAATCATCCCGAGCATCGGAGCGCCAGAGAAAGAGAGGGCTGTGCTCAACTTCTCTGATTTTTCTACCGCCATCTCGGATCCTTCGATGTAGTTGGACGGTTCGGACGGATTTGATGCATCAGACGAACTTGCGGGCATGCTCACATCCATACCACTCCCGCCCTCCTCCTTTTCAGTCTCATTAGACCAGCCTGGCGGATACGTACCATCCCCGGTATTACTACTACTATCATCCGATTTGGACATATCTTCTGATGTTTTCGCGGGTGTATCTCCACTCATAGCATCCATAATTCTTTCATATTCATCCATAGTCTCCTGATCGATCGCTATGCCAAGCGCGGATATGAGTCCATGTATGTATTCGTCGAGCAGGGGGTTCCCGCATGTGTGGTGGCAACAGGTAACGCGACCCGTCTCCACGATCGACTCAATGTACGCAGTCACCAGTTGCCGCAGCACATCATCGCTTACTGGAGTCCAGTATCCCTTGCGCACTGTTTCCAGCAATCTACCGATTATCGACTGGTATGCATACGCAGTATCTCCTTCGAAGAACTCACCCAGTCCAAGACCGTATTGATCACCCACATACACATCATATACATCCTGCCACACATCATCGCTGATAAGATCGGGACACGTCGCCTCCCAGCCCCAGAGGTACTCAAAGAACTTACTTATCTCACCAGCACCAGCATATCCCTCGCCCAGCATTCCCTCGATCCATTCAGGATTTAAGTATCTGGTGCGGAGTTCCTGGTATATCACCTCGCGAAGCGAAGAGACCGTTGGATCTGCGGTCGGATCGCTGTTGTCTGTGACATATACGCTATCAACATCAAAATCGTTTCCAGTGACCGCCTTGTATGCTAGCAAAAGCCCGCCCACATACTGGAAGACATCGTCGTTGTCGATTAACCCGTACAGGTTTGAGTTCATGTTAAACACGATCGCATCGATCTGCGCCAGATTAAGCATGAAGACCTCCTCACCTGGTATGCCCCAGACCTCATCGCCATAGATGTAGTGCATCCTGCTGATGAAAGTCTCTCCAATCACCGAACTATTGTTCCATGTGCTGCTTGCACCGATCACTGAATCGAGATTCGGCCCATAAGTGCCTGGTGCTTCAAGGAATATCCGCGACACTGATAGGTATCTCGCATCTTCCTCTGGATATGGTCCGGTGTAGTTGCCTGTCGCATTCAGAGCCACAAAAAGCTCTTCTGAGTTCTCTCTGACATAGTTGTCATACAATGTACCATTATCCGCGGCAGCAAGACGGATCGCACGATCGATCAGCTTTAATTTCCCGGGGTAGACGTCCCTGTGCAGCCCTGAAGGAATTATCATGACATCGATCCTCGGTCGCCCAAGCTCGCTCTCATCGATCAGTTCGACATCATACACAGCACCATAGCTATCCCACATTGGTCTTGCACCGACAAGATACAGGATCTCAGATTCAACTACCCCGTAATCGGTCATCGCCCACGCCCAGAGAACGATCGCGGGTTTTCTCGGGTATGCGCCGTCGTGATCTTCCCGGTATCGCTCAATGAAGGCATCTGCCATCTTCTTTCCGGTTTCCCACGCCTCCTTTGTTGGTATCGCTCGCGGATTCATTGAATAGAAGTTTCGTCCTGTCGGAAGCACATTCGGATTTCTTATCGGGTCATCCGCCTCGGATGGTGAGATATACTCTCCATCAAACCCATCAAGTGTGGCTGGAACCTCAACCGTGCAGCTCGCGATATCATCTGCAAACAAAAGCCCGCGTTCAAGATGCCGGCTCACATTCTCACTCGATCTGTTGCCAAACACATCCTCCTGCGCTTCAATGATCCCGGTCTCATTGATCAGGACATTCTCAAGCAACTGTGAGGTACAGTTGTCCAGTTCTTCTTCCTTATCGATCTGCAGCGGGTTTGGATAATCATCATATCCAATCATCAGCGCGACATCCTTCTTGTAGCCATCCCGAAGCATCGAAGTGATCAGGCCGATCAACGGATTGCCATCCGGAGGATCGCCAAACGTATGCAACCCATACGGCATGAAATCGGTCTTTATGTCGTAGAGATACTCAGCAAGTTCAAGGACGAACTCATCAAACAGGGTCTCGTTCGTGAGTGTCTCACTCGTCTCGTTCAGATCAACACTCATGTCATCATCAAGATGCAGTTCCCTGCACTCTGTTATGATAGTGTTCCTGTACACTTCCTTGATGGTCGCATTATCACAATCAACGTACAATGCCGCAGTCCGGGCAAGATTGGTCAGGTTCCCATATAGCCCCGAAGCAACGATCGGGGGTGTCATATGCGTGATCATCGTTGCGCTTCCCCGCCGTTTTGCCTGCGTACCCTCAGCGATGTTATCCACGATGTACGGATAGATCACAGGCATGTCTTGAATCAGTATTGCGGGCCAACAGTCCCTGCTCGATAATCCGGATTCCTTCCCGGGAAGCCATTCCTGTGTGCCATGCTTTCCAAAGTGCATGATCGCGTCCGCGCCATACCCGCCTGATTCCTGATCGTGCTTAAGCCATAGATAGAACGCGATGTACTGGTGGTGTGGCGGTATGTCCTTGTTGTGGTACAGCACCGTATTGTTCTGAAGCCAGCCACGCGTCGGTTGTGGTGTTAAGATGACGTTTCCAAACGAGAGCTTTGGGATCACGAAATACTCTTCTCCTGTCGTTTCGTTCTTCCATGTCATGATCTCTCCCGGAGGCTTGCCCCACCTCTCGACCACTTCTGCTTGCCGATCTGCCTCAAGTTCGCCGAACCATCCGAGATACGTTTCAACAGGGAGAAGGGTCGCTGTCCCGGAGGAGACGAGTGTTTCAAGTTCGCCTGGCGCCCATGTCCCGATGTTT
>JAYELB010000162.1:0-3467 GCA_034717055.1 Methanobacteriota archaeon | reverse complement strand
ATATCTGAAAACAGATACAACTTCGGTGTTTTCAGATATCGTGTTGTCTGTAAGCGTATTGTCGCTCGAATGTTTTATGCAGATGCCGTAAAAGTTGTTTGATACGTTGTTACCCAAGATGTTGCAGTAATCTACACCGGATATGGAAATCCCGGAACCACCGTAGTCTGTTGCACCGGTCACTGTAAATCCACTTATGTTTGCATGATCGGAGTCCACTCTAAAAACAGAACCGGATGCAGATTCTGCCGTCACAGTCACCACATCCGCGCCCTCACCTTCGAGTGTGAGTCGTTTATATACCTGCACTTTTTCAACATACGTTCCGGCATGTACGTAGATCGTATCGCCTGGTATGGACGCGCTCACCGCTGTTTTAATCGAGGTGAAATCCGCGCCGCCGCTATCATCCACAGTCAATGTCGTAGCAAATCTAAGTGGAACAGAGAGTGTTTTTCCGTCGTTAAAACTCCTTGATGCATAGATGGTCTTTGATTGCCGTGTTGCGAGCGTGGTCCCATTTGTTTCGTGATACTGTGTGATGGAAGTTAGTTGCACATACTCATCGTCCCAGTAATCGCTGCAAACCATTCCGGAAACTATCGTCTGGCATGCGGTATCATTCTGCAGCAAAAATGAACTATTATTATAAAACAGACCTTCGTCAACTAATTTATCATTCTTTGACAGTTGCAGCCAGACCGAGTCATTTCGATATATATCCTGTGCAGTTAGGTAGTATCCTTCCGGCAATTGCCATGATTCGGTACTTGGTTCGATGAATAATTTTCCATCTGTCTCGGAGTACTGCATTGTGTGTATCAACTGAACACTACAGGCCTCTACACCGCGGAAAACCGTATCAACACAAGTGCTGAAGACCAGCGCACCTGTTGAATTATGGTGCTTAAACCAACCACCATCATCGATAATTGCATCCTCCACAACCATATCATTCTTTGATAGCGATATCCATACCTGCTCCCCACCCAGATCGACGTCTTTCAGAGCAAGCGAATATCCTTCCCAGCATTCCCATATATCTCCGTCGGTTGGATCGAGAGTTGCATACGTTTTTGTCCCATTCTCGATCAATCGCGTACCGTCGTCTGAATACTGATTTACATTCGTAAGCTTAACAACATCCGCAAGTCCTCCGTTAAACACCTTCTCGACTATGCAATCAACCGATTCAAGACCGTTGCTATACTTAAAGAGATCACCTGATTCCAGTATGTCCTCCTTGAGTACGCTTCCATCTCTGGATAATTCAAGCCAGACTTTATCCCCTCTAGCATGGTACTGATAACACCAATAATTCCGATTCACCTCTTCGACGTCTTTCATCGTGAGCACGCAACCATCCACGAGTTCCCATGGAATACCCTCCGGATCCGAGGTCTTGTAGAGATGTGACTCGTGAGATAGTAGGACAGTTCCGTTGGCATCAGAGTACTGACTGAGATTTACAAGTTTGACCGCGCCTACCTTGCTGCCTCTAAATACAGTATCAACCACGCAGTTTATGCTGCCGTTGTTAGAGGTGTTGCAGGCGAATGTGCTGGTATTGGCAAAGTCGTCGTTCAATATCGTTTCCTTCACGACCGTGCCATTCTTTGATAGCTCAAGCCAGACTTCATCACCGTCAAGACCAATATCCTCTACCGTAAGCACATAACCGTCAGCAATGCCCCATGGAATGCCTGCCGGATCTGCTGATTCAAACAGACGAGACTCATTGTGGATCAATATACTGCCATTTACCTCTGAACGCTGGTAGACTTCGGCAAGCTCGACCACATTTGAATCATTCCCTCGAAATGCTGCTTTCAGGGATGCGTTGATGATTTCGATTCCGTTTTGGACATAACTGTACCGACAATCAGAATCAACCGGAGCTCTTTGTTCTTCGGTCAGTATTCGCTCATCAACCACCACACCGTTCTTCAGCAGAGTGATTCGTGCTTTGTTCCCCTTAAATGAAACGTCCTTTGCGGCGATGGAATAATCTTCAGAGAGATTCCACGGTTGATCAATCCAACAATCATCCAGTACAAACCCGCCACCACCAGAAAGCACCGGCAATTCGTCCCTGACCAGATGCGGATAGAACTCTATTGTGCTTGTGTTATCTGTCGCTTTGAAGGATAGGTTGCCCATGATCGGTGCGGTCGTGTTCGGGGTCAGATTGATCGTTGCATTGTTTTTGAGAATGACGCCGGACGAACTCGCAGTCACCACTTTCATTGAACCATACTCATTGCCAGTATGAAATCTTGTCACATCATTATCGATCAAAAAAAGATACTCGATTTGCACTACATTGGAGCACGTCCCGCGGAAGACCGCGGAGACATAACATGAAAAAACCGGAACATCGTCCACTCCTGCCATATCTTCTGTATATGTATATACCCGACCCTGCAAACCTGAACCGCCTGTGCCGATCACCTCATTATCAATCTCTTTTCCATTTTTGCACAAACAGAACCAGACCTTCTCACCCTCACAATCGAGCTGCATAGCATTAAGCGTAAACCCTCCGCCAATATCCCATTCCTCACCTGTTGCGAGTGTTTTGATATCAGTATCATCGAACTCGACCAGCGGTTTTGCGAGTTTGTTTGCTTTGCCATCTATGGCAACGTATCGTTCACCCATCCAGAACTCTATCCAGTACCCGGAGTCTCCACCACAATTATCGCTCTCAACGGTCAGCTCAAGATTCTTATGAAGTTCGTATTCCTGCCATATCGGCGACGTGGTGTATGTGAGGTTGTCAACATCGATGAACCGATCGATATCAGGTCCCTCCAGCGCGCCAGCCCCAATCGAGAGCGTCTCTGTACCGATGCAGCCATCGTCGTTTAGATTATAGCAAAATCCCCCAAAGTTAGACTCATTCCAAGCGATATCTTCGGTTTGATTACCAGTTACTTGCACAGTCTCGCCACTAAATGGAAGTGCAGCAGCACATCCGCATCCGACAAGCATCGACACAAGCAGCCCTATAAGCGGATACTTCAGATTCATCATGGAACTATCTCTTTATCTACTTTATAAAAATATTCTGCTTTGAGATCTGCATCATTCCGGGCACGCTTACGTCGGCATCTCGAACGTGGAATCGCGTTCGATCCAATTGCCGTTGCTGTCAATATCGACCCCATCAATCCGCCGCTGCCACCTGCAGGATCATCAGCGCGTCAAGAGAAGTAACCCGCCCATCTCCACTCACATCTGCGATCTCGCAATCGAGATTGTATCGGGTTAGGCGGCGAACGTTGATCGTGATGGTGGCAGCGATGTCATCAAAATACGCGGTTGCGTTGTACGTTCCTTCCGCAACATCTCCTGCAACGCACACAATGATCCGGACATCCGTCGATTCGTTGCAGGACATGGTTATGGGATAGTTGTCCAGCGCGGTCAGAGTGATTCCGCCCTCTGGCGATGGGAGCATGGGC
>JAYELB010000161.1:0-3475 GCA_034717055.1 Methanobacteriota archaeon | reverse complement strand
TGGATCGGTTTTCCGCACACGAGGTTACACTACACCCCTACATTTCCAGTGGAGAAAGCATAGCGGCCCCGGTAAAGGCAATGAATCATGGAGCGCTTCCGGAGGATGCGGCGCAGGTGGACGCTATCATGCAAACGGTTCCCGAGAGCACGAGAGACCGGTATATCTACGGGCGCACGACAGCGCTCATGAATCTTGGTATCGGGGATGCGGTATCAGGTCTCGGGCTTCCCAGAATCAAGCGGCTGATTAGACTCGTGGAAGATGATATACGGTGGATGCCGCCACCGCCTGGGGTTACCGTCACGATCACAGGGCATTCTGTTGTGATGACGACAGTGATTGCTGCACTCACGACGGGTAGACAGTTGATGACGCTTGTGGGACTCGTTCTGATTCTTGGCGGGCTCTTCCTGCTCTACCGCGACTGGCTTAAAGCGATAGTACCTGTTCTCACGATGACCCTTGTCATCGGCTGGTCCGGAGGTGTGATGTACCTGCTTGGTATGGACTACACGCCGATGACTGCAACGCTTGGAGCACTGATCCTCGGGGTCGGCTCCGAGTATGCCGTGATGATGATGGAGCGGTACTTCGAGGAGCGGGAGAACGGACTTGTCCCGATCGATGCGATCAGGGAGTCTACTGGCAAGATCGGAGTTGCGATACTGGCATCCGGGTGCACGACCCTTGCAGGGTTTTCAGCGCTGATTGCGTCACCGTTCTCGATGAACCGGAACTTCGGAATTGTGACCGTCATCGATGTGCTGCTCGCGCTTCTCGCAAGTTTCTTCGTCTTTCCGGTACTTATCGTGTTGCTGGATGGGATGCGGGAGAAGAGAAAGGCGCGAAAGGCTGTGAAGATACCGGAACCTGATCTAACGAAACAGTCAAACCAAACGGGAAAAGAAATTATAGGATAAAATAAAACAAAGAAGGACATGAAATGGACATATCTAAAACGACACTATTCGCACTACTAATAATCGTGACACTCACATCGCTTGCAGCATCACTGCCTGCCGACGAGCTGCGGGCAGGCCGGCATCACACCACCACCACCACCAACGTATCGCCAGCGGCATCGATGCACACAACAACTGCCGCCGGCTTACCAGACGACCTCTCGCAGGGGTTCACGTTCTCGGAGAACTTCTACGACGTCTATGGACAGCCAAACCTGGTAGCGTCGATCGTCGGTGACGAAAAGTTCGATCGCGGAGACGAGGTCACGCTTACAATTGATCTGACCAACCGTGGAGTTGTTCTCGGATTCGAATCCGACCGCATGCCTGATGATGATGAAGAGATCGATCTCGCCAGGATGGAACTCGGATACGAGCTCCAGCAGGTGAATGCGATCGGGATTACTGCAGTGCTCGCAGCACCAGAGGGAAGCCCGATCGAGGTAAAATCGGGACCGCAGCAGGCAGGATCGATAAAGGGGGATAAGGGGGCGCGTAAGACTGCCCGATTCAACATTGAGATCGATGAGAATGCTCCTGCCGGCACCTATCCGCTGGTACTTGCCACGAGCTACATGTACCAGAAGAACGCGCAGGTGAGCGGAAACGTCTCTGAAAGTAGAGCTGACGTGAACCTCTGGTACGACACACTCGATCAGACAGAGACACTCTACATAACCGTTGAGAAACTGGCGGATTTCGAGGTTACCAACGTATCATCTGATCTCTGTGCAGGCGAGGATGACAAAACGCTTTCCATAACCTACACAAATACGGGGGAGGAGATAGCGACCGAAGCGGTGGCACGGGTCAGCGTAACCGATCCGTTCAGCAGCACCGATGATCAGGCATATCTTGGAACACTTGCCCCGGGCGAGAGCGTGACCGGCACCTTCGTACTTGATACGGATTCCGATGCCACGATAAAGCCGTACGGCATCGATACCGAGATCAGGTTTAAAGATGCTGCAGGAGATTTGAAAGTATCAGAGTCCATGACTGCAACCGCTACGATAGAACCTCTGATACCGATATCCGCGAAGGTAAAGCCATATATTCTTCCGGCTGTGTTGCTCATACTTCTCGTGCTCGTAGCAATTGGAGTGAGGTACTATCTCGTGAACGTTGCCGGGAACAGGGACGCCCCGACAACGGATGAACCGGACGATTGAGCAGGTGATCCGGTGCAAACGAAGACTGCCATAATTACTATCATCGCAGCCGCCTTATTGCTTGCGGCTCTGGTTCCGGTTGCGGTCGGAAGCGAGTACATCCCAGAGAGCTACACGCTGTCCACGAATTACTACGACGTCACAGGCGAGCCATACCTGATCGCGACGCTTGTCGGAGATCGTGAGTTAGATCGCGGCGAGGATGCGGTACTCGAAATAACGCTCCAGAATTATGGGGCGATCTACAGAATCAAGGGCGATGAATATCTCGACCCCAGTGATGAGGACTACGACGACGAAGTTCTACTTGCTGCAGCCGAACTGGATCTTGAGATCGAAAAATCGTGCGCAGACCATGTTACTGTCGTGCTCTTTGCAGACCATTCGCCTGTCGATGTCATTGCAGACGTTCAGAATATCGAGTCCATCGAAGCTGGCAAAATCGGAACGGTATGGTTTCCGATCCATATCGATGACGATGCACCTGCCGGAGCATACCCCTTGCGTGTGGAGACCTGTTACGACCACATCCGGAATGTGCAGGTGAGTGGCACCCCTGATAAGCCGGATATCAATTACTGGAATACGACCGGGACCCAGAACCATACCATAATGATCGCGGTTGCTAAAGAGTCTGACTTTGAGGTCACCGACGTTGTATCCGGGATGCAGGTCGAAGGGACTGGATTTTTAAACATCACCTACAAGAACACCGGTGAAGAGACCGCAACAGACGCGATCTCTCGCATAAGCGATATGCTGCCATTTACTGCGGTTTCGAATCAGAAACGCCTCGGCACGATTGCGCCTGGCGAGTCTGTGACCGCGCACTTCCGCGTCAGCACCGACCGAAGCGCGGTTCCAAAGGTGTATGACATGAGCACAGGGATCAGGTTCAAGGACGAGGATGGTGATATCAGGATCTCGGACCCGATGCAGATCGGGGTCGCTGTGGCTCCGAAGGTACCGTTTTCAGAGAAGCTTCTGGCGAATAAGTGGTGGATCATGGCGGCTGTGATAGCGCTTCTGGTATTTGGGGGATGGCGGGCGCTTAAGCGACGAGGGGTGTGAGGGGGCGTGTCCACGCCATTATCATTTATTGCTATTCAGCAAAATACTCTTTGGCAGCA
Source organism: Methanobacteriota archaeon (assembly GCA_034717055.1). Classification (GTDB taxonomy): domain Archaea; phylum Halobacteriota; class Methanosarcinia; order Methanosarcinales; family Methanogasteraceae; genus Methanogaster_A. Next base: position 208 of record JAYELB010000161.1, on the reverse strand, counting down.
TCTAAAAATTCTACCGCCATTCCAATACTCTTCTGTGCGATTTCTTTTGTGATCTCTTCTAATGGCTCGTAATCCCCTATTTGCCTTTGTTCAAAAGATTCTACCAGATACTTGTGAAACTTATGGTCGAAAATATTCGTTTTGACAAAATGCTGACCAAAGGCGGCGACTACAGCTTTGTGTTTCGAAAAATTCAGGTCTTTTGTTA
>JAYELB010000160.1:0-3475 GCA_034717055.1 Methanobacteriota archaeon | reverse complement strand
CGTGGAGGGCACATCTTCAGAGAGACGCGCCTCCCGCTAAATCGCCTGGATGGGAGTTCAAGAGTCTTAGTGAATTTGTGAGGCAGACGAAGGAGATTGCCGAGAATGCGGAGAAGATGGAGGGATCAAAGTGACCGGGGATATGGAGAAACTTACAGACCTCCGGGATGCGCTGCTGCTTGCAGAGGTTGCGGCGTGGCTGCATATGTTCGGCAAATTTCATGAGGATTTCCTGAAAGGAGACCACGATCTAGCTACACAAATCCCCCAAGATGTACAAGATAATTATCCTTCGCTTTGCGATTTGTTGACAGACAACTGGACTGGAGAGATATGGAACCAACTTAATATAGCCGAGCTAAACGGTAGTCAATTGAGTATTCAGAATTTAATTAAAGAACATAGCAATCCGAATGCGTCAAATGGACTAGAGCTACTGATATGGGACGCTCATGGGCGCGGTTCAAGTGTAGAAAAGGGTTTACTGAATCGATTTGCGCTAGGTCAGCAAAATATTGTACATAGTTCTACAGCCTTTGGTTTTGAGGGCGACTCAATCGACCTGCAGGAAGTTGGTAACAAACGAACAGCTTTGTATGGTTATCTTCAAATCGAACTGGATAAACTAAAAAATACAAGTGCTCATCCCTCGGAAGGCTGGCAATGTTTCCGAGATGCATTTGTGCCCACAGTTTCTAACATATTTTCTCTGACTGTGGCTGATACCAGGAGACCTCTAAACGATGTTACGCTCTTTGATCAGACCGTTGCTAGTGTAGCTTTATTCAAGGCGGCATTGGCTCAGATAGTTCTTAAGGGATGGAAAGAACCAAATGCGAGAAATGTTGCCGATAAGTATCACTGGCGCATATTGCGTATCGGATTTAACAGCCCGGCATTCTGGAGCAAATCGTTGAAAATAAGCGACATTGATGCTCGCAAGCAGCTGATTGCCTCTTTGTTGGATGAAATCCGGCACCTGATAGAGACTGATTATCCCATGGGCTATGAAATATACCGCGATGAGAAGGGGTCCGTTTTTGTGGTGCCTGATGTGGATGATTTACTCAATATTACTATGGACAAAGGGAATACACTCAGCGAAGTAATATCAGAATTATGCAGAACCCACATTGGTATTGAGGCAGATGTACATCTGTTCCCTGTAACTCCTAAAACACGGAATATTCTCTCCTTTGGCCAACTCGCCAGCAAAACTGTACCTGAACCTTCTCCAAACCCTGCATGGTTCGATGATATCCAAACACTGTGGTCTCGATCAAATGAGATTTGTAGTGTGTGTGGTCTGCGTCCGCAGGGGCCAACCAAAAAAGCAATTTCTCGTAATGTTTGTACCGTCTGTGAAGAGCGTCGTGTTGACAGAGCAAAAGCATGGGCTATGAAATTGAACCACACCATTTGGATAGACGAAGTCGCTGATACAAAAGGTCGGATTGCTTTTATTATCGGAGTCTTGGATCTGGAAGATTGGTTGAAGGGGACTGTGCTAAACACAATTGTTGCATTCGATCCACAAAGTCGTTCACTATTTGACAAAGAGAGGAATGGTAAACAATATCAGTTTGACTATTCTAAACTTTGTCAGGAGATACAACAAGGATTACAGACTCCGAACCAGACCCTTGGTGGAAACACGTTGGTTGATAATCTCATTTTAAAAAGCTCACGGGGAGGGTTTACTAAATTTGGAGACATCCACAATCTATATGTTTCTGATAGCGATTTAATCAATTCACAAAGAGAAGATTGGCGATTCGCCTTGACAATGATTCGCCAGCAACCCTCCTTCGCCCGCATCCGCCGCGTCTGGGAGACCACCAGACAATTCTGGCAGGACATCTTGCCGACAGACGAAGAAGCAGAAATCAGCGAATCTGTTTGTGGCAGAGTGTTTGATCGTGATGAACCTGAACCCCGACGACTTGAGATCAGCGGAGACATGAATCAAAAGGAGAACCCCGGACCCTACCACGCCTACACACTCAGTCTCGGCAAAACCAAACTCAGCGTGGTCTGGGACCCTGAAAACAAGCGATTCATCACCGCCCACAACCTCAAGTATCTCGCCGAACCGACACAATTGGGAGAAGACGTCGAAGGTTGGCTCGAATCGCATAAAGGACAGAAAATCAAGATCGAAGAACCCACAGGCTACGGATCCCATAATAAGGAATGGGGCACAATCACGATTGACAAAGTGGGTGTGATTCCCGACAGCACCTACACCCCCGCGATCCCGATCCTCGCCGAGCCCCGCACATTCATGGCCCTCGTGCCAGCAGATAAAGCCCCGAACGTTGTGAGCAAGATAAATGAGAAGTACGAGCGCGAGATGGGTAAGGTGCGCAACCGGCTGCCCCTGCACTTGGGTGTGGTCTTTGCGCCGTACAAGACGCCGCTTCGAACTATCATGGACGCGGGACGGCGGATGCTTAAGCAGACGGCATCGGTTGATGGATGGGAGGTGGAAAAGAAGGAATGCCTCACGGCAGATGCCGGATCGCTACCTGTAGCTCTGTGCAATGACCCACACTTTGCCGAATATGTGAGCTTAAAACTCGCCCGCGACGGTCGCAGTGCAGTCTGGCATGTGCCGCTTATGATGGGTGATAGCAGCACACCTGACTGCTGGTATCCGTATGTCTTTGTGGAGCCGGAAAATGACGGCGAGCCACCAACCGGACGCAAACGAATGTTTGAGGCACCCTGCCCATGGAACCGGGACGGCGAAGGTAACCCCTTGCCCACCTGGCTCGTTCACGCCGATGACCTGCAAGAAGGTGACATGGTCTGCTTCACCCCGGCAACGGTTGACTTCCAGTGGCTGGACACAAGCGGACGCCGCTTCGAGATCGCTTATGGCGACAAGGGAAGACGCCTAAGCATCCCGCAGCGCCCGTATCTCTCAAACGAGTTTGAGAACCTCCATACGATATGGGGCACCCTCTCTGACCATCTCACTTCCACCCAGATCCATGCGCTTCGGGAAATGATCGAGGCGAAGCGTGAGGAGTGGGGGATTTCCGAGGAAAGTGGAGATGAATCCAAAACATTCTGGCAGTTCTGCCGAGATGCAATCGCCAACCTTGAGTGGAAGAAGTGCAATGGCAAATACCCATGGGAAAGGGATGGAAAAACATCCAAAACGGGATGGCTGAATACATGGGCAGACTACGCAGTTCATGGCTGGTTGGATGACGCGATCGAACTGCACATGCAGATCATGAAAGAAAAACCGAAATACGAAAAGGAGCGATTACCATGAGTACGGAACCAAATTTTCAGACGCATCGCTACCTGCTCCAGACCGTCGATCCAGTTCACATCGGGACTGGTGGAATGCGCCTCGGGCGGGTGGATAACAGCATCGTGCGGGAGCCTGGAACCAGACTACCAAAGATACCCGGAACGAGTCTGAGCGGCGCAATCCGGCATTACGCAGCATACCGCTACG
>JAYELB010000159.1:0-3511 GCA_034717055.1 Methanobacteriota archaeon | reverse complement strand
ACCTCGGAGGAAGTTCCATGGACAACGTGGCAGACATTGTTCTCTGCGGCGAGTCAGACGGGGATCAATTTGGTTATTTCTGTTTTTATGCAGGGGACGTGAACAATGACGGATATGATGATGTGATTGCTGGCGCGCCGAAGAGTGATGCCGGGGGCGCTGATTCGGGAAGGGCTTACATCTACTTTGGTGGAAGTTCGATGGACAGCACACCCGATGTCACAATGACCGGCGCAGGAGCAGGTCACAGATTTGGGTATGTGGCTCCGGCAGGCGATGTCAACAACGACGGATACGCTGATGTGATCGTCGGGGCACGCGGCGCTGATAAAGCATACATCTACTTTGGCGGCAGCACCATGGACAGTACAGCCGATGTAACGATGAGTGGCGAGAGTTTGGGCGATTTCTTTGGTTACGGGACCGGTACGGTCGGGGATGTGAATAAAGATGGGTATTCTGACGTGATCGTTGGCGCACCGTACTGTGCTGGCTCTGGTAAGGCGTACATCTATTTTGGCGGGAGTTCTATGGATAATGTCCCGGACATAACGATTGCTGGAGAGACTAACGATGGTTTTGGCATGCATGTTGGCTTCGCAGGTGATGTCAACGGTGATGGGAACAACGACTTTACCATAGCCGCGCCGCAGAATTCGATACAGGGAAAAGGGAAGACGTATCTGTACACGGTTGTAGCGGGATCTACAGAATATACAGTTCACAATGTTGATACGGAAGAGGATTTCTCAACGATTCAGGATGCGATAGACGATCCTGAGACGCTGGACGGGCATACGATTACTGTGGATGCCGGGACGTATAACGAGAATGTGGTTGTGGATAAACGGCTCACGCTGAAAGGTGAGGGTGCAGATGTGGTGACGGTGACCGCGGCAGACGCATCGGATCACGTCTTTGAGGTGACCACTGATTATGTGAACATAAGTGGGTTTACGGTGACCGGGGCAACAAGCACTCAGAAGGCAGGGATTTGTCTCAATTGGGTGAATCACTGCAACATCTCTAACATTGCTGCAAACTCGAACAACTACTTCGGCATCTGCCTGCACTCTTCGAGCAACAACACACTCATCGGCAACACCGCTAACTCAAACATCTGGTACGGCATCTTGCTGGATTCTTCGAGCAACTACCAATACGGCATCTACCTCAGCTGTTCCAGCAACAACATGCTAACGAGCAATACCGCAAACGGCAACATTCATGGCATCCACCTCTTGTCTTCCAGCAATAACACCATCGCAGGCAATACTGCAAGCAACAACAAAAACGGCATCCACCTCGACTATTCTTGCTACTACGACACCAGTGACAACAACACTATTATGGACAACAATGCCTAGCAACAATAACCACCATGGCATCTACTTATACTCATCCAGCAACAACAATGTTACAAGCAACACCGCAAACAATAACCATCGGTACGGCATCTACTTCCACTCTTATTCCGAGCCTTCCATCAACAACAATGTTATAGGCAATACCGCAAACGACAATAACTACTGCGGCATCGGCCTCTATGGTTTCGGATACAGCACTATTACGGGCAACACCGCAATTAATAACAGATATGGCATCCTCCTTCAATATTCTAGGAACGACACCATCGCAGGCAACACCGCAATCAATAATAGCTGCGGTATCCACATCGAGTATTCCTTCAACAACAATATCTACAACAACTACTTCAACAATACATTAAACGCCGGTGAGTTTGGTAGTAACAATAGATGGAACACAACAATCAAACCCGGACCCAACATTGTCGGTGGACCATATATGGGTGGAAACTACTGGAGTGACTACACGGGAGAAGACTTAAACGGAGATGGATTTGGAGACACTTTGCTGCCTTACACCCCCTCTGGAATTATATATGGCGGAGACTACTTTCCATTAATACCCATACTATATGCAAAAGGCGACCTCAACGGCGACGGTGAGATCACCTCCGCAGACGCCGCGATCGCTCTCCAGATCGCGGCAGGCGGTTCCGCCTCGTGCGATCCCGCAACGCTCGATGCTGCTGATGTCAGTGGCGACAACCGCGTCACCTCCCTCGACGCCCTCATGATCCTGCAGGCGGCGGCTGGCAGCATAGAATTATGACCAAGCAAACGCGAAGATACGAGCATGAAGAGAATCGAATTCCATGATAGGGAAAAGGAGACAAAAGAGATCAGGGATATTCTGGATTCCGAACCCTCTCTGATCACATTTGTCTACGGTCCCATAAACTCCGGAAAGACCACGCTGATCAGCCATCTGATCGATCAACTGCCAGAGGCGTATGCTCCATTCTACATCAACCTGCGTGGGCGGTTCATCACAGGTTACGAAGATTTCTTAAATGTGCTATTCGAGATCGACGAGGGTGGTGCGATCGACAACATCGGCGAGTATGCCGAATCGTTGCTCAAGGATCTGAGGATTGTCAGCGGAATCCCGATACCGATAAACCTGTTCCAACAGATATTTGAAAAAAAAGATAAAAGTAAAGACATGTTTAAGTACATCGAACGTTTCTTTGCTGAAACGTCAAAGAAGCGTGTTCCTGTGCTGATAATCGATGAGCTGCAGGTGATTGGGGATATGAAGATCGATGGATATCTGATTTACAAATTATTCAATTTCTTTGTGCGATTAACAAAGGAGCTGCATCTGGCACACGTTTTCGTTATGACTTCGGATTCACTCTTCCTCGAGCAAGTTTACAGCGAGGCGATGCTAAAGGGAAGATGTGACTATCTGCTGGTGGATGATTTTGATTACGAACGGACGATGGACTTTCTGGATGGTTATGGATTCGATGCTCAAGAGAAGGAGATGATATGGCAGAACGTTGGCGGAAAGCCAGTGTCTCTTGTTAAACTGATCAATGCGAAAGTAAGCGGGAAGAAGATTGAAGATGTGCTCCAGAGTATGCTCACGCTCAGAACAGGCGAGATAAAACAGCGAATAGGGGTGCTTACGATCGTAAGCAAGAAGGTTCTCTTTGAAGGAGAAGAGATAGAATTGAAATACGACAGTATAACGGAAATTCTTGATAAATTTTCGGAAGAGTACTCTTATGCTTATGAAATAATTACGCCGGAGATTGCATATCTCGTCAGGGAGAATATTCTTTTTTCTGATCCTGTCAAATGCATAATAAAGCCACAATCGCAGCTGGATCTGCTCGCATTGCGTGAGGTGTTGAAGAGTGTGTAGAATCGGGCAGCGGTCGGCGCGATCGGTCTGTGGGCGTTCCTCCGACAACCTTCTCACCCCGCGGACGCCGCAATCGCGCTTGCAATCGCAGCCACCGGCGCACAGGACCCGGCAGCCGACGTCAGCGGCGACGACCGCGTCACCTCGCTCGATGCGCTCATGATCCTGCAAGCGGCGGCTGGAGCAATAGAATTATGACAAATTCACAATCCATACGTAACTGGTCGCAACTCTTCGTCGTGCTTGTCAAAGTGGACGACATGGTTTGATTTAC
>JAYELB010000158.1:0-3519 GCA_034717055.1 Methanobacteriota archaeon | reverse complement strand
AATACCTGAAGCGGGATATGGATAAATTCAGAAAAAGAGTAGAAGGTGGAAGGGTTTTCGTGATACTTGAAAACCCATCTGGTAAACCTGTTCCGTATCATATGAAAGAAATGGAGAGCTGGGTGAGGGATGAAATGGAGGCAGAAGTGACAGACATCGTGTGGTGATGTGGAAATGGGAAAAATATTCGCGATCGCATGCATGATGGTTCTGCTCATGAGCACAGGACTTGTGAGTGGAGAGAGAATCGCCATAGAGGCTCAGAAGCATCGCTCTTGCTATGCATGCAGTTGTGGGGATCGATTTTGATATGGTTGAAGCGTTCTATGAGCATGTATTTCGAGGAGATCCACATTATTTTGAGGATGGTTTGGAAAAAGCCACAAATAAGTTCTTTGTTGGAAACGAAACTGAATTTTATTTTATGCATGCAGTTCAGGTCAAGGCTGTTGAACGTGTGTATCCATTAGATCCGTTAGAACGCTACATCGGAAGACTCGAGGAGGTTCTTAGATCACTGGAGGTGGATAAGAGTTTGATATTGTTATGGAGCTTTGCGATTTGGTTATGTGAAATCAAGAAATGCGGGGAGTCTTTGAAATTCTGGGATGCATTTATAGAGAACGAGCCAGACCTTGCTGAGGCTTACTACTATCGCGGAGTCACTCACGCAGAATTAAACCAACCTGAAAAAGAGATTGAGGATTACAAAAAGGCAATAGAATCGAAACTCGGTCTTGCTGGAAACTATACAGCTGTAGGAATTAAATACTCGGAAATTGGAAAATATGGTGAATCAGCAAGATACTTGAGGAAAGGTGGGTTTTCATTCTTAAAATTATGGCATGAGGGTGATGCGGCGAAGTCTTTCGACTTATGTTTCAATCTGCGTAACTACTCAGGTATGTCGATCGGCCTCCCGATTGTGATCTTGTATTTTCTGGCAAGAAAAATAACAGCGGAGGGCGCAGAGGAACGCAGAGCACTTAACCGTTTATTTCCCCTCTGCGCCTATCTGCGCACTCTGCGGTTAAATTCCCTGTTGGTTGCAGTATGTTCCATGTTCCGATAGTTCCTGCATAGTGAAGTCTACCGATAGTGGTTTAGGTACCTGAGTAGTTACCAATCTGCGAGATAAGATCGAAAATGATGATGTAATCTACTGCGGGCTTGCCAATTATTTCCTATCTCTGGATGGGGGTATTGTAATCGAAATCAGGAAAATGCAAGCAGAAGACGAGGTGCTCCATGAGATTTTAGATCTCACATTGAGGAAATTAAACGGAGAGGATATTTCCGAAGAAATGAATGAAATAGAGTGCAAAGAAGAGCGGGATGAAATGAAGACGCTATTAGATATGCTAAAGACATTTTAAGTCTTCAAAAATCGAAGAGAGCCTGCTGCACGGTAGTTGCCTTGATCTGTTTCTTCTTTTGCACCCGGACATCGCTTGCAACGCCGATTCCAAAGTCCTGCAGCCCTTTCTGTCGTGAGTCGTAGTTCAATGTCTCGTGCCCCACACCAAACCCGCTGAGTATCCGCTCGACAGGGGGCAATATCTGCTTTTGTATATAGTAATCAACATCAAGCGAGATGTTGCGCTCTTTCACATACTCCGGATCCTCGGCACTATCCACAAAAAGCCCCTTTCCAGCGATGATCACGAAAGGCACGCGGTCACCGATCGCCGGAACAATCCCGCCGCGGCTGCGTATCTTCTCCACCACCGTGATATGTGGCTGCTTACTCTTGTAACTCTCCTTTTTCTTGGTATACCTTCTGGTAAGGATCAGATCTTCCACAAGATCCCAATCCTTGCTCACATCGAGATTCCTGACCCGATCCACGACGCCACGAACATAATCTACCGCATCATCGACTCTTCCTTCCTTCAAGACAAGTTCGAGGACTCGGTTTAGGGTATTTGATGTCAGACCGCACCAGTCACGCCTGACAGTCTCCATCCCTTTGACCTTGATCGAATCCTTCCATCCGTCATCGGTTTTTTCGAAAGCCCATAGCGCATACCTCTTCTTTGCTATGAATATTGCCCTGTGAACGATCGATTCAAATTCAAGTTCCATCGGATCTGGCAATTCATCAGAGACCATGCCGGCAACCGTTTTTCCGATCGATTCCGCATCGTCAAGCGATACCTCGCCGTTCTCGTCCCCGTTTTCCGGTACGATCTTGACAAAGACGCTGTCCGTGTCCCCATATACCACTGATAGCGAAAACACCTTCCCGTCAGAGAGGCGTATCGTTCCGATCGACTCATCAATCAGTTCCTTCGTGTCCGTGATGTTCTTGCGCCCGAAACTGGTCACCGCGTTTGCCAGGACGAGACTGTACAGACGGGCTCTTGCATACCCGGAATATCCATAAAAACTGTTTAACAGAATCTTGAGTGCATTTTGGGTAGCATCCAGCACCCTGTGCTCTTCTTCGTCCGCGGATCGCATCTTCTTCTTCGTCTCTGTCCGCCGGTCCAGAAGGTTTTCGAGAATGCCAGGCACGATACCTTTGTAGACCTTAACAGGGACGAATTCACCCCCTGATGGCGACCGGATGAGATCGAAATCCTGAACCGGTTTGGACTTGGATTCAGATTCAGACCCGAACGATCCGGTGCGCCCTTCTCCGGTCACGACGGTACTGTAGCAGAGATTGTGCGCCATCATGATCGTCGGATACAGCGATTTGTAATCGAGAACCACAACGTCTTTTAGAAGCCCGCGCGCCGGTTCGAGCACTGCGCCGCCTTTCAATTCCTCTGAATCACTGTGCCGTTTGCTTGTGAGATCCTGTTCAGGTCTCGGCGGGATCACGCGGTCCCTCTTCTTAAATTCCCGAAACATCAGGTTCTCGACCATCGAACTCTGCCCGCCGTCCAGCACATCCTGCATCAGCGCACCGCTCACCTGCGAAAGCGCAATGTACTTGTCAAGCAGTTTCAGATTAAGGAGCAGGCGAAGCGCAAGAACCGAATCGCGGCGTGCGTATTCGATGAACTCGGCAAGTTTTTCACCATCATCGTTCCAGTACTCACCCATCTGCTGGAGCGAAACATCGAACTTCTCGATGTCAAGCAGCGTCCTTGCCACGTTCTTCAGTGTATATTGCTTGATGCTGTACGCCCTGCGGACAAGCGGCAGGACATCGGCAACGATCCTGCCGGTCACTGATACGTGCGTAACGATCCCAATCTTCCGGCAGAAGACGGCTCTGTTGTCCCTGCCGATATTGGCATATAACCGCTTCCCTTGTGCCATAAGTACCTCGACACGTTTCGTTATGTATGGAAAGTCGAACTCGTTTGAGTTGTACCCGAGAATCACGTCGGGATCGTAGTTTCGTACAATCTCAAAAAATCTGTTCAGAAGGTCTGTCTCATTTGTAAAATGCTCAGTACCATCGCAATCCGGATTCGCCTCTTTCCCAACGAGAACAAGCGTCTCCAGCTCTCCTTGATGTGCCGGCTCAAACGCAAGCGAGATCATGATGATCGGCGAGCGGTC
>JAYELB010000157.1:0-3525 GCA_034717055.1 Methanobacteriota archaeon | reverse complement strand
ACTGGGACCTCAGGTACTTCTTCTATTATGGGCTGATGCCGGATGGGAGCGGCACGAAGTCGAGTGTCGCAGGCCCTGCAAAGAAGGCAGAGGTTGCGATTCTCCACGCAGTAAAGGCTCTCGGGAGCGCGCAGACGAATTTCGCAGGTGGCCAGGGGTTTTATAACTTTTTGACGTTTCTTGCGCCATATCTCGAGGGGATGTCCTACGAGGAGATCGAACAACTGATGCAGATGTTCGTCTACGAGGCAACGCAGATGATGGTCGCACGCGGAGGGCAGCTCGTCTTCTCGTCAGTCCAGCTGGCTCCTGGTGTTCCAAAGCTCTGGAAAGACAAACCGGTAGTGTACAAGGGAAGAGTCCATAACGGCAATCCGGATCAGGCGCCGCTTCGGACATACGGCGAGTTTGAGCGCGAGGTGCGGATATCGTTTAAGGCGCTGATGAACGTCATGCTTGGAGGTGATTACTGGGGCAAGCCATTCAATTTCCCGAAGCCGGAGATCTCGATAGAACCCGATTTCATAGAGGAGGACGAGGGGTTTAATGCAAAACACCCCGATCTTCCGACTTATTCCGAACTGTATGATCTCACCTTCGAACTGTCAGCAAAGTTCGGAACTCCTTACTTTGATAACCAGATACCAGCGTATCGTGGCGCTGGAGAGGGGATAAGCTGCTATCAGTGTTGTGCTTATAATTTCTCCTCAAATGCAGACACCGATTCCGATTTTGATGATAAACTTATCTTTAAGGACGGGAAGCATTTCTCGATGGGGGCGTGGCAGGTCATCTCAGTAAACTGCCCGAGAGCCGCATACCGTGCGAACTACGACGATGAGGCACTGTTTAATGAGTTGAAACGGATGATGGACATCGCGGTACAGATCCACAAGATTAAGAGGGAATGGATGAATCAGATCGTAGATGCGCAGCGGATGCCGTTTGCTACACAGCGCCCGCTGGATCCGATTACCAAAGAGAAAGGATCCCAGGCGGTCGATCTGGAAGGTCTCGTGTACGAGATTGGTGTCGTTGGCATCAACGAGATGGTAGAGCACCATACCGGGCACCAGTTGCACGAATCAAAGGATGCGTGGAAGCTTGCGATACGGGCGATGACCGAGATGGAGTTATACTCAAAGGAGTTAAGCGAAGAACACGGCATGACGATCGCGCTTGCAAGAACGCCTGCTGAGACGACTGTTGGACGGTTTGCCGTGGCTGACATACTCGATCCCAGATACTCGGAATGCGCAAAAAAGGTGGTCAAAGGCGACCTTGATCGGGCGCTTGCAAGCATCCACAAGACAAGGGATCTTCCGATATACTACACAAACGGCACGCATGTTCCGCCGGGTGCTGGTATCTCACTTGCAGAGCGTATAGGGCTTGAGCACGTCTTCTTCCCGATCGTGGACGGCGGCAATATCATGCACATATTCCTTGGCGAGAGCACACCCGACCACAAGGGGCTTCGCGACTTCGCGATGCGGATTGCAAAGAATACGCAGACCGGCTACTTCGCATTCACCAGAGACATGACTATATGCACGGACTGTTCCCATCTCGCGCCCGGGTTAAAGGATGAGTGTCCGAACTGCGGGTCAACGAACGTGGAGCAGTTGTCACGGGTTACAGGGTATCTTCAGGCGGTATCCGGATGGAACGCCGCAAAGAAGCAGGAACTTGAGGACCGGAAGCGGTACGGCGAATCGGATATGGTGTGATGTTTTTAATATAATTATGCACATCTATCTTGATGAGAGTGGCGACCTTGGTTTCAGCGAAAGGTCTTCAAAATATTTAGTAATAGCCGTGATCGTCACAACCAAACCATACGAGATTGAGAGATGTGTTAAGAATACTAGAAATAGAAAATTAAAAAAGGCAATGAGAACAATTCCGGAAATAAAGTTTTATCGAACGAATATAGAAATTAGGATGTATCTTCTCAAATGTTTATCAAAAACAGATGCGGAAATCGCGTATATTGTTCTTGAGAAGGCGCAGGTGTATGATAATTTACGCCATCACAAAGATAGGTTGTATAATTATGTGATTGGTTTTTTATTAAGGAGGTATTTCTTCCGACTCAAGGATGAGCAGATAACTTTGATTGTGGATAAACACCATCAAAATCGGCAGATAATAGAGAATTTTAATAAATATATTCCGTATAAAACAGATTCAGCCAACAAGAACATAGACCTGCAAATAGCGCATGCGGATTCTCAGAGGGATAAATGTTTGCAGGCAACAGATTTCGTTGCTGGTGCGATATTTCAAAAATACGAACATGGCGATGATACCTACTACCATCAAATTGAGGAGATGATTGTCAGGAGGGAGAAGATGTTTAAATGAGTGGCGATCCCTGCCTACTCGAAATCTGCACCATACGGCACAAGACATAATAATGCCATTTCAGCAGGACTTACTCGCCAGACACCCGTTGTACCTGATAGTATATATACTTTACACCATCACAGGTTAAGCTTTTTTAAACCGCTGAAACCGTAGTGTGATAAAGATCTGCGTCCTTGTCTGAGAGTGTATCTGTTGCTATGCCAATACAAAAGCGCAGTTTATGCAGGTCGAGATATCTTTTTTGGGGCGTGAAATGCACACATACCCGCGGCATACATATAAGGCGCGGCGTGGCACAAAGGCGACGACAGACCGCTTTCGCTGATAGCTATACGACTCTGCAGGGGGTGTTCCTTATCAGGCTCCCTCTGGTTGTGGTTTCCTGTTCGGTGCATGGTTCTAAAACTTACTCGAATTACCATTTCACCGTTCTCCACAAAAAACTTAATAGTACAACACCGGAATCACTATTTAAGAGGTGCATAACAACATGGCAAAAATATTAGGAATTGATCTTGGAACTACAAACTCGTGTATGGCGGCGATAGAAGCCGGTGAAGCAACGATCATACCAAACGCAGAGGGCGGAAGGACGACACCATCGGTGGTCGGCTTCTCAAAAACAGGAGAACGTCTGGTAGGGCAGATCGCAAAGAGACAGGCAATTTTAAACCCGGAACGGACGATCTCCTCAATCAAACGGCATGTCGGTGAGAAGGGTTACACCGTAAACATCGACGGAAAGGATTACAAGCCCCAGGAGATCTCTGCAATGATCCTTCAGAAGATGAAGAGCGATGCAGAGGCGTATCTCGGGGAGACGATTACGGAAGCAGTGATCACAGTGCCTGCATACTTTGACGACTCCCAGCGGCAGGCGACAAAAGATGCCGGAGCGATAGCAGGATTCGATGTGAAAAGGATCATTAACGAGCCGACCGCGGCTGCGTTTGCTTATGGGATCGACAAGACTGAGGGCGAGCAGACCGTGATGGTGTACGATCTCGGGGGCGGCACATTCGATGTCTCGATCCTGGAACTGGATCCAAGCATCGGGACGTTCGAGGTTAAATCGACATCCGGAGACACGCATCTTGGCGGGGACGACTTCGATCAGGATATTGTGGACCATATCGTTGCTGAATTCAAAAAACA
>JAYELB010000156.1:0-3529 GCA_034717055.1 Methanobacteriota archaeon | reverse complement strand
TTGTTTCTCAGACGGGTGAAACAATTATACGCCCTTCTGAGAACGTAACGGTGTACCGGGTATAGGAGAATATCAAGAATGATTACAGAGAGTTTACTGGCACCCGGACATCGCGGCTGCGCAGGTTGCGGAGCGTCGCTGGCAGCGAAGTTTGTTCTCGAAGGCGCTGGCAGCGACTGCATTATGTGCGGTCCTACCGGCTGCCTTGAGGTGTTCACAACCCCCTACCCTGAATCGGCGTGGCGGGTCCCGTACATCCACTCGCTCTTCGAAAACCCTGCCGCAGTCGCGTCAGGTGTCGAGACCGCACTCGCTGCCCGCGGTAATACTCACACGAAGGTTCTTGTCATCGCAGGCGATGGTTCTACCTTTGATATAGGCATCCGCAGCATATCAGGCGTATTCGAGCGCGGGCATAACATAACGTATGTGTGCTACGACAACGAGGCATACATGAACACAGGCATTCAGCGCAGTGCATCGACGCCTTTTGATGCATCGACCACAACGTCCCCCTCCGGAACGGTTTCTTACGGCAACCCCTTCCCGAAGAAGGACATGCCCGCGATCCTTGTGGCGCATGGCTCGCCTTATGTGGCGACCGCAACAATTGCGTACCCAAAAGACGTGATCCGCAAGATAAAAACCGCTACCGAGACCGAGGGTCCGGCTTATGTCCAGATCCACGCGTCATGTTGCACTGGCTGGTACTTCGACAGTTCACTGGGCGTCGAGGTCACACGGCTTGCAGTAGAGACCGCGCTGTACCCGATATTTGAGATCGTGGACGGAGAACTCGGGAAGGTGCATAAGATCAAACAAAAGCCTGTCGAGGAGTACCTCCGGATGCAGAAGCGGTTTGCGCATCTGTTCAAGGATGAGGTCGGAAGAGCCGAGATTGCGAAGATTCAGGCAATTGCTGACCACAATGTCGAGCGGTACGGACTTACGCGCAGGACCTGAATGGATATGTTATGTGAACTGTTCATGCAAGAGAGGCGCGCAGATGAATAGGTACGATCTACAAGATCTTGCGCTTATCAGATTGTAGGGAGGCACGTGTGTTGCTGGAAACCGGGAATTATGAAGGATCATATTATCTTTGTGGCTATGTGGCTGAATGTGGGTTAAAAGCATGTATCGCAAAACAAACAAGACTTCACGATTTCCCAGACAAGAAGGTTGTTAACGCAAGTTACAGCCATAAACTTGGAGATCTTGTTAAGATCGCTGCTCTTGAAAAGAAGTTGGACGATGAGTTGGAAAGTAATCCGGATTTTGCAGATAATTGGAATACTGTAAAAGACTGGTCCGAGAAGAGCCGGTATGAAAAACATACCGATAAAGAAGCGCAAGATCTCTATTTTGCGATCGCAGATGCAAAACAAGGAGTTTTACAATTGGCTACAACAGTATTGGTAGAGCGAGATATACAAGAGGGAAAGGATCTGATCGAAGCTCTGGACCATACAGAGTTTAAAGTAGATGCTTCTCTCTGGTTCTATTCGTCAGATTCCGACGAATGGCAGCTTTTAATCGCTTCTCCGTTTGTAGAAGAGAATGGTCCGAGGAACTCGTATGGTTTTATACGGTCGGTGCTGGCACAACCATCGCATCCGTCAGGAATTTCTCTGAAAAATGTTTCAGTTCTTAGCCCAAAGAATCAATTAATAAAACTTCTAAAGACGGCAATCAGTACAGGACCTGATATAACTGGTATCAGATTTACACGAAACGTTATAAACAATACGCTGATAGAAGATGCCTACATCTACCGCATACTATGAAACTTGCAAGAATCATGCTCTCCACACAATGGACAAAAGAAATACTAATCTGTGAGATGATATAATTGACTATAGAAAATGAAGATTTTATACGGATAAACTATACCGGGCGGTTGGACGACGGCACGGTATTCGACACCACCGATGAGGAAGTCGCAAAGGAACATGACATATACGGTGAGAACACCCGATACGGTTCTTTCGTGATCATCGTTGGCAATAGGCATGTCGTGGAAGGGCTGGACGAGGATGTTGTCGGTAAGGAAGCCGGGTATCACGGGACGGTTGAGGTTCCTCCGGAGAAGGGCTATGGTGAACACAAAACGGAACTGGTAAAGACCTACCCCACATCCAAATTTACAGAGCCGCCTGTGAAAGGGATGCGGGCGATCGTCGATGAGCAACAGGGTGTGGTTGTCATGAAAGTCGGGCGCAGGGTGCGCATCGATTTCAACAACCCAATGGCTGGCAAAACCATAATATTCGATTATACGATCGAAGATCTGATCGATGACGACCTCGGCAAGATCAAATCCTTGTTACAATCCGTCTTCAGGAGGGACTTTGATGTGGAGCTTGTCGATGAGACTGCTATGATCGAACCGCCAAGCGAGCTCAGGCTAAATCAGAACTGGCTGCTCATGAAGTCGGGGATTGCAAACGAACTCCTCGGATCGATGGAACTGGATAGCGTGAGATTCGTTGAGACATATCGGAACATAGGCTAGGATCATGAAAGCATGTATTATGTGCGGTGGACTGGGCACGAGACTCCGTCCACTGACCCTTGAGCGGCCAAAGCCGATGATACCGCTTCTAAACAAACCCTCGGTCGTGCATTTGATCGAGCACCTGAAGACCGAAGGGTTCACAGAAGCCGTGCTGACACTCGGTTATCTTGGCGAGATGATCGAAGAAGAGGTGCGGAAGATCGAAGGCATCGATATCGATTGCGTGTACGAACGAACCGCGCTCGGGACGGCAGGAGGAGTTAGGAACTCCAGATCGTATCTTGAAGATGGTGTGTTCATGGTCGTTGGCGGCGATCATGTCCTTGACCTGCAGCTTCGTGAGATATACCGGTTCCATGAGACAAACGATGCCATCGTCACCATCGGGCTGATATGCATCGACAATCCTTTCGAGTATGGGGTATGCGACATGGACGCAGATGGCGTGATCCACAGGTTCCTTGAAAAGCCAGAACCCGGAGAGGCATTCAGTAATCTCGTAAATACCGGGATATATGTCTGCGATCCCGAGATTATAGACTGGATCCCGGGCGGCGAGATGTACGATTTTGCAAAGGACGTCTTTCCTGCCCTGCTCGATGCTGGAAAGGAGATTGATGGATTTCTTGTGCAGGGCAGATGGACTGACATCGGCAATCACGAGATGTACCGGAACGCTTGCAAATGGAAACTCGATCAGATATCTGGCAGTGTAAGAATTCCCACACCACGAATCAGGGATCCGGTGATAATCGGAGAAGGTTCTGATATCGCGGAATCGTCCATGATCGTTGGTCCGGTTGTGATCGGTGAGAATACCACTATTGGGGCGCGGGTGCTGATCGGTCCGTACACAACGATCGGGTCGGGTTGCACGATTGAGGATGATGCGCACATTCTGACCTCGCATATCTATGACAACGTCCGGGTCGGCAGAGAATCGCTCATCTTCAGTTCCATCATCGACAATGATTGTTACGTGCATGAGAATTGTTCGCTTGAGACCGGGAC
>JAYELB010000155.1:0-3533 GCA_034717055.1 Methanobacteriota archaeon | reverse complement strand
TGGCAGTTGTGGTTGCGTAAGACAATCCGGCGTTATCAGAAAATAATAAAAAGATTCTCATTTAAGTTACGTTGGAAGGGACTATGAGCACGAGATTCAGGGAGAAACGACTTTATGTGGATCGCCTGATAAGGATGAGCGGTGAGTTAGCCGAGATATTCAGAATCTTGAAAATCGGGGTACCGCGGTATGATGAGTTTTTCCGCATAGAATTTTCAGACATCTTGACAGGTTCTGGTAATGTGGTGTAAAAAACCACTCACTCCCGCGCGAAAACTTCTTTTATATCGGTAACAGATGGTTGAGATGATGACAAGGGTGATACTATGAAGATGATGATACACGTTTCATCGGCGGTTCATGATCCAGTGATTGCGAGAGCAATCCTTGAAACCGGTGTTGAGATCAATGTCGACCGCGCAAACATTGACGCAACGAGCGGCGAGATCGTACTCGAGGTACCTGCTGACTCCTGCACCCGCGTTGCGACCGCATTCGAACGCCAGGGCGCATCAGTCTCTGTGCTCGAACATCCAATCATCCGGGACGAGGACGAATGCGTGCACTGCGGTGCATGTATCAGCGTCTGCCCGGTTCAGGTCTTCTCATTTAAGGATGACTGGAGTGTTGCGATGGACGAGTCGAAGTGTATCCAGTGCGGAACCTGCGTGACAGCATGTCCGCATGTCGCGCTCATGATGATGAGTGAGTGAGGTTGTGTCGCGATGCAAGGTCAATCCGGTGATTTTCGTAAGGTGGTTTGAGTCTTTATAGCATCGCCCGGCGATCTTGGAGAGGAACGCCATCTTTTCCGTGGTATCGTTGATGAGGTGAACCGATCGAAGGTAAATGGGGTGGGGGTGCAGTTAGAGCCGCTCGGATGGGAAGATACCTTGCCAGGATTTGGCCGTCCGCAGGAACTGATCAACGAAGATGTTAAAGGATGCAACCTGATGATCATGCTTTTATGGAAACGATGGGGGACACCAACCGGAGAGTATTCGTCAGGGTTTGAAGAGGAGTACGAACTGGCAAAACGCCTGCGCGAGGAGGAAGGTAAGCCAGAGATCATGCTTTATTTCCGGAAGGTCTCTGATGATATGCTGGCAGATCCAGGCGAACACTTGCGACAGGTTCTAAAGTTCAAAGAGAAGATTGAATCTGAAAGGAAATTTCTGTATACATCCTACGAAGACGAGAATAAATGGGAAAAGGTGTTTAGAGAACATCTGAGCAAGTGGCTCGATGGACTCCCACTTGACGATAACCGGACTGAAGATCCTATCGAAGATCAGGAAATACTCAGGGAATATGATGATGAGATCCAAAGGCTCAAG
Organism: Methanobacteriota archaeon; assembly: GCA_034717055.1. Lineage (GTDB taxonomy): Archaea > Halobacteriota > Methanosarcinia > Methanosarcinales > Methanogasteraceae > Methanogaster_A. Next base: position 2,196 of record JAYELB010000155.1, on the reverse strand, counting down.
ATTGAACGCGATACAGAAAGGCAAAAGAATCGAACTCTCGCACTGACGCTGGGGATAGAAGCTCTTGAAAAGGCTGATTCAGGACAGATAACCAAAGCAGAAGAGTACTTTGCCACGTCGATTGCAAACTATCCAAACCCTTCCATAATCAACAGTTATGGGTTATTCTTGCAACGAATCGGCATGCTAAAAAATGCCGAAGAGAGATTCTTGCAGGTAGTAGAGATCGGTGCAGAGACTGGTGATGATTCGCTTGTAGCTATTGCTTATGGCAATCTCGGAATCGTGTACAAGACCCGCGGTGATCTTGATAGGGCAGAGGAGATGTACGAAAAGTCGCTTGAATTGTTCACCTCGATAGGCAGCAGACTCATGGTTGAAAAAGTGAAATCGTTAATTGTCGCGTTGAGGCGTGGCGGTGGATGAGTCGAAGTGCATCCAGTGCGGAACCTGCGTGACAGCATGCCCTCATGCCGCGCTCATGGTGATGAGTGAGTAGACCGACGACTCGGAAGATGCTGCTGCTTCGATGGATGCCGAAGATTACCCGGCTTTCGCAACCTCTCGCACGATATCGCTTGTGCTCAGTATCCCAACCGGTCGCTGTGATGCGCCAACGCCTTTTTCTGACAGTATCAGCAGTCTGTGGATGTGCTCCTCGCCCATAATCTTTGCTGCCCGTCCCAGTGTGGCATCCGGTGCAATCGCAAGCAGGAGCGAAGACATAACATCCTCTGCGGTCAACTTTCTAAGGCCCGGTTTGTGTAGCACCTTGACTATATCCAACTCTGATATGAATCCGAGCGCATCCCCATGCACACCGATCACTGCCACTCCAGATAAACACTGGTGTGCCATCATCTCTGCGATCTCCTTGATCGGTGTGTCCGGAGAGACGGTCGACACTCCGCGCGTCATAACATCCCGTATCATTTTTTCAGCTATCTTCATAATCATCAACCCGTTCTAATTTCTTGTGTGCCAGCGATACCGCATCCTGAAACCGCACCATCAGCGGTGGGTCAGAATGGTTATAAACTTATTCTCCGTACTACGAGAAAAAGATACCGGTTATTCTATCGGCAGGCTACCCTGATGTTCTGATCAAGTGGTTCTATCTCAAATTTAGCGTCTGTAAATTGTTCGCACACCTGGATATTTGTCTTCGTGTGAAGCGACAACTCCCGCACAGTAAATGACCCGGATCTTGCGATAGCCATGTACGGGATTAGTTGATCCGCCAGATAAACGTCCACCGACGCACCGGAGTCCAGTTCCCTGATGATGCGGTCTGCTGCACCGGATCCGACCATCTCTGCCGGCTTTCCGCGCTCTCCAAGCGCAGATCCGCCCATAAGACCGCGCCAGAGAGTGATCCCGCTTCCTGTACTGCCACTGCCAGCACTGCTGCCCCTATTGCTATTGCCATCCTTGCTACCTTTGCCACCCATGCCGCCTTTTGGTATGGCAGGGTTGTGCTCGGTCACGATGTCCGCGGCATACCCACGCACCTCAAGTCTATCGGCAGCAGCATCACGCTGCCTTTTTGCGACATGTTCAGGAAGTCTTGACGCATGAGAGCATCCATGAACCATGTTCGCATCCCCTCCCTCAAAATCAACCCCGATAGTCCGAGAGGGTGTAATCACCGCCCTGATCTGCCCGCCTCCACGCGGATAATAGCCGCGCCGCAACACCTTAACCTCCACGCCGCACCCGGCAAGCGCGAGTGCTGGCAGCGTGACGTGCCGCAAGTAATCGATCGGCGGACTCCAGTTCACATCGGTTCCGCCCGTGATATCAAAGACTGCCGTTTCCGGAGAATGTAGCGCAACAGGTATCAGACACTGGAGCAGAAGCGAAATACTTCCTGCTGTGCCTATATCCAAGCGGTATGCGCCACCTCGGATCTCGCCCGGGACAAAGGTTACCTCAGTAGACCTGAGTATGAGACCTGAAACATCTGCATCGGTGATCGATGCCACCGCTTTTATCGCGGTCAGGTGCTGGGCGGAAAGCCCTGGGTTCGGGCGGTTGCTGCGGATGTTTCTGATGCACACAGGCGTTTTTGTGATCGCAGCCATGGCAACAGATGTGCGCAGGATCTGCCCGCCGCCCTCCCCGAACGAGCCGTCGATGGTGAGCATGTGATTATGATCTGCTGCGGCGGAGATATATGCTTTTGCCGGACCCGCG
>JAYELB010000154.1:0-3542 GCA_034717055.1 Methanobacteriota archaeon | reverse complement strand
CTGACCCCTAACTCACGGAGCAGTTCTGCCCACTCGCTCGTCCGTATCGGATTTCCAGATGCCTCCCGTTCGAGGATCATCTCAAGGAAGCTCTGCCCCCGGATCGCAGTGCTCTCGTCCTGGAAGAGACGGCGCATCAGTTCATAGAATGGATCGCGGGATGCGGTGACCCTCGTGTTTGCGTCCGATCTGATGATAAAACTGGTCGAGGTGCGCGGAGCATCCTTCGCCAGTGTCATGCCATAGTCGGGGTTTTTGCGTCTATGGGTCTTCGCAGCACCGGTCCCTCAAGATCGACATACTCATCACGCAGCGTGTGGGCGATATGCGTCTCATTCCCTAAAGCAGTTCGATCAGATCGTCCTTCTCAAGTCCGGTCTGTTGGAGAATGTCGAGAAGTGTGCCTTTTGCAAGTTCTCGATGCAATGGGACAACGGTTTTATAGGTTCTTCCAGTGGTGATCTTTTGGAGTGATACATGGCTGCCCCTCTGCCGCACTTCGATAAAACCGACTCGTTTCAGTGCAGCTATAAGTTTTTTACCCGATATGATGGGGAGTTTATGCATGAGCAACTTCAACTGTGGTCCAGAACGGTGTGGAGGTCCCACTATGCAGGTCATCTATCCCAAAACTCTCGATATAAAGATATATGGCTTCCTTGATATTTGCCTGCGCTTCTTCAAGGGACTCGCCCTGAGAGGTCACACCGAGCGCGGGGCATCTCGCAATAAAGAACTTGCCTTCCTTCACGATGGATACTATGAATGTTCCCATATCGACCTCCGATTCTGTTATGGATCTATTCTGACCCCGTTATAGATTAACCTTGCTCTTTGATCTCTTATGATATACGGAGCCCGCAATCTCTATAGAAACCCCGCCGATAGAGCCAGAACTATTCTCTACCCATAAGCTTGAACCTTCCAGGAATAAATAAATTGCTAGAACAACCCTCACAGACGCTCAAGATCCCGCTTCAACACGGCAATCCACCACCACCTCGCCATATCAACAAGATCCTTGCTAAACTGCCCTGATACCCGGTAAACCCCTTTCTTATTCGTGATCATTCCGGAACCGAGCAGTTTGTTCCGCATCGCATAAAAAGAGGATCTGCTGACCCCCAACTCACGAAGCAGTTCTGCCCACTCACTCGTCTGTATCGGATTTCCAGACGCCTCCCGTTCGAGGATCATCTCAAGAAACCTTTGACCCCTGATAGCGGTGCTCTCATCCTGGAAGAGACGGCGCATCAGTTCATAGAACGGATCGCGGGATGCGGTGACCCTCGTGTTCGCGTCCGATCTGATGATAAAACTGGTCGAGGTGCGCGGAGCATCCTTCACCAGGGTCATGCCGCATTCTGGGTTTTTGCGTCTATAGATCTTCGCAGCACCGATCTCACAAGATCGACATACTCATCACGCAGCGTGTAGACGATGTGCGTCTTGTATGACTGCTTCTGCGCATGGAGAATGCCGAGTTTGGAGTGGATATATCCAACCATCGATGCAACGGTCTTGTGGGTGACCTTGAATTTCTTAGAGAGGGTGTCGTGTAGAATATCTACAGTTATCCGTTTGACCCTCAGTATGGTTTTCATAACGGCATACCGAATACCATCGGCGTCCAGCTCAAGATACCGTTCCAATCGCCTCTTGATTTTTGTTCGAAATGAACTCATGCACACCCTCCCATAAATTATATCTCAAATATGTGGTGCATATAGCCCCATCATAGTTGAGCGAATCTCGCTGCTTCACCAAGTTCCTCCTCGATCCTTATAAGTTGGTTGTACTTGGAGGTGCGCTCTGACCTGGCAGGTGCGCCAGTCTTTAGGAGATCCGCGCCGATCGCAACAGCGACATCGGCGATCATCGAGTCGCAGGTCTCGGCAGACCGGTGACTCACCACAACCCGGTATCCGTTCCTGTGCGCCAGATGTGCAGCATCAAACGCTTCAGATACCGTTCCTATCTGGTTTAACTTAAGTAGCAGTGCATTCGCAGCCCCGGCATCGATCCCGCGCTGCAACCGCTCGATGTTGGTCACAAAGATATCATCGCCGATGATGACTCTGTCCGTTGCTGCGGTCAGTAGCGCGAAGTCTCGGAATGCCTCCTCCTGGAACGGATCCTCGATCAAGAAGATTGGATATGTCTTTATCAGGTCAATGTAGTAATCAACCATCTCGCCGCCGTCGAGCTTTGTACCGTCGATCAAGTACTTCTCGTCTTTGAAGAACTCGGATGCAGCGGCATCGACCCCAAGTGTGACCTCTGCTGTGGTGTAGCCTGCCTCTTCGATGGCGGCAACGATCGCATCGAGCGCCTGACCCGTATGATCCATCGGCGGCGCATAACCACCCTCATCGCCGACATTGCCTGCGCCTGATCCGTACTTCGCAGTCAGGATTCCTTTGAGTGTATGATAAACCTCTGCCCCGATCCGTACTGCTTCCGTGCACGTCGGTGCACCTTTCGGCTGGATCATGAACTCCTGGATTGCAAGGTCGTTTCCGGCATGTTCGCCCCCGTTTAAGACGTTCATGGTCGGGCAGGGCAGCACGCACGCCCGGATGCCTCCCAGATACGCATACAATGGCAGACCCGCAGAATCCGCGGCAGCCTTTGCAGCGGCCATCGAGACGCCGAGTATGGCATTCGCGCCAAGCTTCGACTTGTTCGGCGTGTCATCGAGACCGATCATCGTCTGATCAATCGCGCGCTGGCTCCGCACATCCATGCCAATGATCTCATTTCTGAGTGCGGTATTCACATTTTCGACCGCATTCAAAACGCCCTTCCCGTGATACCGATCACCGCCGTCCCTGAGTTCGAGCGCCTCGTTTGTGCCTGTCGATGCGCCTGAAGGAACGCCAGCACGCCCAAATCCGCTTGGCGTCTCAAGATCAACCTCGACTGTAGGATTCCCGCGTGAATCCAATACTTCTCTTGCGTGAATATATTCGATTGTGTATGGCAAGAATACCACCGTTTCCACGATTGTATTTCGAGTATTTTAGGTTTCTAGTATTTAACGGTGACGGACTGTGAGATCGACACATTCATATTGTAGGGCATTCATCCAATAATAAGATACAAACTAAAATACAAACAGGAGAGATAGTTAGAAATGGACAACACATTATATCTTGCGCCCGTGGCAGGCATTATCAGTCTGGTGTTTGCAGGCGTGTTTGCGTACCTCGTTTTGAAACAACCAACAGGTACAAAAGAGATGCAGGCGATCGCATCAGCAATACAAGAGGGCGCGATGGCGTATCTGAACCGCCAGTATAAAACGGTTGCAATCGTTGCGATCATACTGGCTGCCCTGATGTATACCCTGCTCGATGACGGGGTAAAGATCGCTTTCGGATTCCTTGTCGGCGCAGCAGCGTCCGCGCTGGCGGGATACATCGGCATGAACGTCTCGGTTCGCGCGAATGTGAGAACCGCAAACGCTGCAAAGGACGGTCTTGAAAAGGCACTATCCATTGCGTTTCGTGGCGGCGCGGTGACCGGGCTTGCCGTGGTCG
>JAYELB010000153.1:0-14269 GCA_034717055.1 Methanobacteriota archaeon | reverse complement strand
GATTTTCCACGTTGTTCCGCGGGCTTACTATGTGGGCGTTGCCATCCACACATTCCGCGGTAGGATTACCCCGAATGGAACGGGTAGCCAGTGCGGCAATCTGTGATGTAACTTCTTGTCAACAGATCATGAACTAATTCCCTAAAAGTCCATCTTTCACCAACTAAAATTTTGTCAAAGTCAGTTTCAATTTGCTTGACCTTCTCTGTAAAGAACTTTTGCATAGTCAGCCCAGTATCCGCCGGGTCCTTTCCGTTTTCAAAAAGGTAGTATGCAGAAAAACGAAATTCTAATATTAATCGAAAATACTCGATAATCATACTTAAATAATATGGATCTACAAGACGCTCAGCAGTATGGGCCCACTTGTTGCGACTATCTCTAAGAATATTTAGTTCTACTCGGTACTGCTTGTGCTTCTTCTCTAAAATAACTGGCAAATCGTTGTACATTGACATAAAAGTAGAACGATGATATTTCAAGAGCTCTGGAATGCGCTTTTCCGAACACACTATATTCCACAGATGATCTTGTGTTATTATATCATAAATATCATGTTCCGGTTCCTTCATGGAATTTGCTGGATACATTTTCTTTGAAACGTGCCGGGTCAGCCATTCATAATATGACCTTGGGCAGTCTAATACCAAGAGCATCGACCCGAATTTGACAAGCAGATTTGGCCCCGTATCTTCCGTCTCTACATTAATTTTTTCTCTGAAGGATAAATCGATACCTATTGCTAAATTCTGAAAAATCCCTTCGATATCACCGTCCTTTATACACCAAACTGCTCGAGAATAGCAGTCCGCCAGAGCTCGAAATACTGCGCATTCCTCGCCAAAAAACTCGAAATGATCCCGCACGCCACCTACATTTGTTTTGAGCATTTGGTATGGAGGCTTTTCTAGCACTCTATCAAATTCTGGCAAGGGGAATTCCTCAAATGTAAGATGATCATTGACAAGCATGAGATCATCAATTGTGACTGGACTTCCCCCCTCGTTCCTACCTCGATAGTGTATATCCTTTCCCGATGATTTTCGCTTCTTGGTAATATTAATATTATTAAACATTAACCTATATTCTTCATATGCTTTGTGAACCGCAGAATATGGGTCTCGAGATTCAACAGAAAACTTCAAGAAACGCGGACTCTGAACATCCTCGTCATGATTATTAAGAATATCGTCCGTTCCTTGAAACTTTGCGGTCAATGAGTCTGGCAGTTCGTCCCACTTGTATTTATGTCCGCGCTTTCTGCCGCTACCGCTACCCCCAATCCGAGCATACACGTCAATGTCGCGTGGTGTTTTGCGTTCTCGTAGTTTTGTCAATAGCCTATGAATAAAAGATTCAAATAGCATGTCTTTATTCGCATTAGTGTTAGGTTGGGTGGTAAGTTCGGGAAGCGAAATAACATTACGCAAATATTGGGCATGAAATCCTTCTTCTATTGAACTCCTGACAATTTCATCAGCAAGTGAAACAGCGTCATAATTCATACAATGACATGGATCGAAAGCCATGATGTCAAAATCATGCAAATCACGGGCGTAATCGACAAGCTCTTGCATCCAATGGTTACCACCGCTCAGTTCAAGTTGATCTGGATCAAAGTTAATCGCGTTCCTACGACGAATCTGAAGATTCGAGAAATAGTTTTTGAGAAAGATGAATACATATGATTGATATGTATTCGGCTGAGCTCTAATAGCAAGGGGGGTCGTGTTGTGAAGAAGCTCCTCCCACCGTTCCATAAATAGCTCGATTTTCTGATCTATTGCTATATAGTTATGTTTTGTCATTCGCTTTGCTCATCGAGGTTATAATCACCATAAGGCATCGACCTCTATTGTTCATCACACTACAATCTCCTCGGTAGGATAAAAAGATGTTGGTCTGTCGGTTTGGCGTGAACCAAGCATATTTTCATGCTCATGGGTGACCCGGAGGGTCATGGGGGCTTGGTATGAAAATGCCTCAAAGCAACCTATGCAACAATCTTCGAGACTTCATATCCACATCGTTTCAGCTTTCTTATCCTCTTTTACTCCTTATTTTTTGACCTCCATTCATTAACATCTCCTGTGCCCACATTCTGGTAAGACACTCCGATCTTCAATTCAAACACAGACTTGCTGCCAAATAATCTGGAAAAGCCATAAGAATGGAGATCGATAAAAAGGAGCAATGTACGAGAAAGAATAGACGTCGCATAAGGCTGCATTTTATGTAGCAACAGGTCGTACTGCAAATATTTCTTTCAGCAGGATAGGTTCGATGTATTTTCCCTCTCTCCTGTTGTAATGCAGTATTCGCAGGTCTGGTTGATGCCAGAGCTTATAGCCCATTGCGATGTTGAGTGGATGCGGGGCTTTCAGTGCCAGAACGATTCTCCCATCGGCATTTAGCCCTTCTTTGACAATCTCGGAAACACCGTATGAAAACTGCGTAGTTAGGTATTGCAATTCATTGAATGTGAATAATCCGTTGATCTTTGATTTTGTTGTTGCTACCATGAATCCATCGCAATCAATGCCTGTATTTTTTATAAAATTGGAGATTGGAACTATGTTCAAGGGGGAAGGTGTTAAATCTACCATTAGTATAAATTTATTAAATTCAGTTCGTACCAGTTCAATTGCGTCATCCAGTGACAGATTCTCTTTTTCGAGTTTTCCTGCCTTGTTGTAGATATTCGTAATAAAATTCAACTTGGGTATGTCTGAAATTTGATTCTCTTCTGTTTTTGTTCCGATTATTTCTTCTGAGTCGAGTATTCTCTCTATCTGATTCTGTGTTGCGCTTGTGTATATCGTGAAGTTTGCATGTTCATCGCCCAGCAATATCCCAACCATCAGGGCGATGGTTGTAGGAATTTCTTCAGTTACGTACAAGTGAAATGTGACGTTGTTCAATCCGATAAGTTCCTTTCCGATGATGTGTATCTTTTCTCGTATCGTTCTTGCTATCGCCCGGATATCGTCTCTGCAATTTATAAGCTGTGGGGAGATTTTCACCGTTGTTAATTGATCTTCACGAAATGCAGATGGTCCGAATTCTCTTTTGAGTACATTAATCCGCCATGGGGTGTACCTATGTCTTTTCATCGAGTCTTTGAGCGCATCCAGAGGGGGTATATTGCTCGTTATCAGAAGTGGAATATTTATATCTTTTTTGTAATTTGAAATACCTATGACGAACATTGCTAATGAATACAGGACAATTATTCCAACAAACATCACTACCGAATGTTTTAGCGGAGATAACCCCAGTGCAACACTGGTAAAAATCGTAACTGCTATGGAGGCTATTGTGGCTAACGTACTCGGCGTTTTCACAGACATCATAAAGTAATATATGCCGTAATTAACTCTTTGATCATCCCATTTAGCCATACTATCTCCTTGTCACTTGATTACCATATACTTTCCCAACCCATAAATGGTCCCTTTGCTGATATGGGGTATTCGCCAAGCTTAAGAAACGACAGAAACTCAGCTAAATCGCCTTCGAAGGTGACATCTTCCGATCCACTGCACCAAGATCGCTTCTGTCACGTGCCCATGCGTGGCACTCATCAAAGGTTGCATCTCTTGCAGCCTGTGACATGAGCCATGCCATCACAAGCGGGTACTTCAGGAACGTGCCACCGTTGGGGTGATCCGTTGTCATGATGGACTTCCACGTGTCTTTCACGAGCAAGAGAATCTCAAGACCCATCGCCCACTGGACGCTGTGTATCGGGTTACTCTCAGAGGTTGCGTAAACGGAAGTATGCCAGAGCCGCATTCCATTTCCACATCGGTATTCGACCATTTGTTGCCGGTAAGAGCATAGAGGTTGTGTATTGCCGGTCCGTCACCGGTCATGACCGTCGCTTTTCCGAAAGGAACGCAAGCCTGCGTCCATAACAACGAAATCGGTCTTGTTCACGTAGTCGATGACCTCCTTTGTTCCGGACTCAAAGTCGCCCCAGCTGGTTCCGCCGAAGCTGTTGAACTGCGCATGGGTAAGATAAACTGATTCCAGTCTCCTGGGATTGACTTTTGTCTCTGCCCACTCGACGTCGAGGTTCTGGTTTGGCTTAATCTGGCTTGGAATCTTGAGCGAGTCCCGTGTGATCTCGAAGCATCCGGGCTGACCTAAGCGAGAATATGAGAAAGGAATCAAGTTTTCGGATGACGATATGGCGCAACTACAAATACAACAACACTCATTGCATCCCAAATGGAATTATTCTATACTATCAAGGGATGTCAGTGTGCATGAGACAAGCTAATTTCGATAGGTTATTTTCGGCAGACCCTAAGAGTTGTTACAGTTTACCTTCCCGAAATTAGGTAAATGGATCGATTACCGAATAAGGAGTGATTGAAATGGAACCCGATAGATGCAGTTTTTGCAAAGGCAGACTGATAAAAGGCGAAACCGAATTCATTGTGAGAGTTGGATCGAAGTTACTTGTCATACGCGACATCCCTGCATACGTCTGCGAGGAGTGCGGTGAGGCATACTATACTCCGGATATCTCGAGGAAGATTGACCAGATAATGGAACGGTTTCATGAGTCCAAACTCTTGGTGCATCCGATCGCAGCAGGAGAATTGTGTATGCGGGAAGATGTATGGGGGGTACCTGCATGACTCGCTTGCTGCCCGTAAGATCCCGGGAGGTGTTAGCATCGACCGCTTCCCGCTGCCTCCGGCGCCGCTTACGTAGGCATGCATCCATGCTGCTCGCCACGCCGCAGAAAGGCGACCTCAACAGCGACAGCACCCTCACCTCGCAGACGCCGCGATCGCGCTCCGGATCGCAGCCAGCGGAACACACAACGACGCAGCCGATGTCAGCGGCGACGGATGCGTACCATCCCTCGACGCGCTGATGATCCTACAAGCCGCAGCCGGCACGATAGAATTATGACCAAAGGAAAAGATAAAACATGAAAAGAATCGAATTCCACGACAGGGAACCGGAAACGAAAGAAATCATGGACATTCTGGACTTAGAACCATCCCTGATCACCTTTATCTATGGACCGATAAACTCCGGAAAGACCGCACTCGTCAATCACCTGATCGACCGGCTGCCAGATGATTACAAAGTATTTTACATAAATCTGAGGGGAAGATTCATCAGTAATTACGACGATTTTATAAAAGTTCTCTTCGATGTGGAGCGCGAAGCGCGATATGAACGAATAAAAAAGTTTTTAAAGCCGGTAGCTGCTGTTCTGCCTGAAAGCTATAATGGAATCCCGATACCAAAGGACATGTTTCTGAAGTTGTTTAAGGATAAAGAGGTGGAGGATGCGTTTGTTTACATAGAGACAGTCCTCAGGGCTTTTTATGAAAGCGGACGGTCTCCTGTGCTGATCATCGATGAGCTGCAGGTGATCGGGGATATGAAGATCGATGGGCATCTGATCTACAAACTATTCAATTTCTTTGTACGACTTACAAAGGAGTTGCATCTGGCACACGTCTTCGTGATCTCTTCTGATTCGCTCTTCATAGGGCGGGTTTACAGCGAGGCGATGCTCAAAGGACGGTGCAGGTATCTCTTAGTGGATGATTTTGATTACGAGACTACCGCCGCGTTTTTGAAAGGTCGTGGCTTTACTGACGAGGATATGCGGGTGACTTGGGAATACTGCGGTGGAAAGCCGGTCTGTCTGGTTGAACTCATAAACTCTCGAAACAGAGAAGAAAAAACCAAAGAGATGTTTACATTCGGAATCGGTGAACTGGAAACTCGATCGAAGCTCGTTAAGGAGTTGGGAGATGAGATCATGATAGGCAGCAAGCGTTGTGATGTGCACTATGAGAAATTGGTAGCTACCTTAAAGATGTTCGTAAGCAGAGAGGAGATTGGCATAAACGAGGTGGACGAGGTCTCCAAGAGGTATCTGGTCAAAGAGAAAATTCTCTTCGTGGACCCACTTACCGCGATGATGAAGCCACAATCACAGCTTGATCTCTCTGCGATACGAAAGGTGGTGGGGATTGCGTGAAGGTTGGGGTTGCCGGCTGGGCGCTAGCTGCATGACCTGCCGACTGCTCGCCATGACCGGATCGATCGCGATATGGCTCAACGTCTATGAGGCGATCTTGGGCTACTACCACCAGATCATCCCCGCGTACGTCCGCGATCGCGCTTGAGCTTTCCGATGCTTACGCTTCGTTTTGCATTTCGGATCGCAGCTGGCGGTTTCGCCTCGTGCGACGCGGCAACACTCGCCGCCGCTGACGTGAGCGGCGATGATCGCGTCACCTCCTCAGACGCGCTCATGATCCTGCAGGCGGCAGCCGGGCGAATTGAATTATAGGTGATCCTTCTGCACTAACCGGATATCAGAGATCCCCGCTTGGGCATTATGCGATGATCCCACCGATTCCGGGCATCACCTAAAACGACGTTCTGAAATGTTAGAACTCCAAATTACATTGGCAGAGTGGCATACATCGACAGGACTATCAAACCCCAATAAGTTCCGCGATCCGTTCCACCTCTGCGACCGCTTCCGAGTCATCAGGCAGATCGATGAGAGGAGTCCCCTCGAGATCGTAGTCTGCAAGTGTGTCATCAAACGGGATCGTCCCCGCGATCTCGAAACCGAGTTCCGATGCATACTTCTGCAAACTCTCCCTGTTCCCAGGTGTGACCTTGTTTAAGATGATATAGATCTTTTTGAATCCGAGATCGAGTTCGCCTGCGAGATCGCGTATCCGCTCGGCAGTGAGAAGCCCTTTGCGCGAGCCATCGGTCACCACGAGCAAAATGTCGAGGTTTCTGATGATTCTCCTGCTCAGATGCTCAAGACCTGCCGCGGTGTCGATGATCGCAAGATCGTAGTTCTTCGTAACCTTGTCCATGATGCCGCGAAGCAGGTTGTTTGCATAGCAGTAGCAGCCGGGCCCGTCGGGTCTTCCCATCACAAGCAGGTCGTACTTTGGCGTCTCTGTGAGTATCTCGTATATCCTCGATTCGAGCACCAGCATCTTGTCGGCATCAGGCGGAAGACCTTCGAGTATCAGCTCCCTGACATCGCCCACGGTTTTGGTAACGGTATCGCCAAGCGCGTCCGGAAGATTGGTGTCAGGATCGGCATCGACCGCAAGCAGCACACTGCCGCCGCGCATAACGTGTCTGATCAAGAGAGCGGTGACTGCTGTCTTCCCTGTTCCTCCCTTCCCTGTGATTGCAATAGTTGTTGTCATAAGCACACCTCTAATATCAGGAAGGCCGCCGCGCACTCCAGCGCATTATATGAACCCGAGCGCATCCTCGATCCTACCGAGTTCATGTCCTGTGGTGTCCGCGCCTGCAAGGTATCCTGCCGAGTTTGCAAGTAACCCCGCCCCGATAAGCGGTGATCCGAAATTGACAGTCCCGATATCGACCGGAAGACCGAACACGTCCTCGAGAATTGCTATTTCAGCATCGCTTACCTTCGGATGCACCAGGACACCTTTGTTAGTGGCGATTCCGGCCATGCCAACCGTCTTTAACCCTGCGACAGTCGCCCTATGCACATCCACCTGCATCGTCTCCCTAATCACCGCTACCGCCTTATCAGAGAGGTGCGGGTGTACGATTGCAGCGGTGTCGTTTGCGAGAATGATGTTTCCGCAAGCGTTCATGAGGCTCGGGAGCGGCTGCACGTCGCCAAACTCTCGCAGTTCTTCGATCTCGCTTGGGTGCGCATACTTTGAGACCACAAACCCGGTGCAGTTCCCGCACAACAGTGATCCCACGATGAAACTCCCTGCCAGCGAAACCGGTACAATCCGAACTTGCAACACATCCTCTATCTGTTGCGCAACCAAGTCAGGCACACCTGCCGGAACGAATGCTACGTCCTCAGTCACCGTAGCAAAGATGCCGAGTACGGTACTGCCATAAAGCGTCAGTTTTCGATCCAGCGCACTCTCACCCCTTCAAGAAAGCTTTCAGCACAGTATTGCAGAGACAAAAGAATCAAGCGAGTTCCGCCTCCACAACACCATCCTCAAACCGCACAGCACGCACCCTGATACGCCTCGGCGGCTTCTCTGCACCCCGCCTCCAGATCGCTTCATTGATCGTGTGATCCAGTTTGACGCTCTCGGAGTCCGTCTTCATGTGCCTCGTGAGGTACGCGCGCACATCTTTTACTGCCCTTTTACTTCGCTTCCATCTGGCAGTCCTCTTCACAGACCGCAGCGGTATCGTGTATATCTGTTCCTTTTCCATCATACTCAATCAATCCTTGATGCTGTTCCGTCTCCAGTGACGTCTCTTCGGATGGGTTGAAACTTTCCGATTCGTCTTCATAATTGCCCAAACAGGAACACGCTGGTTCTGATTGTGTGCCTTTGCGAGCAGTTTCTTCTGTCCTTTCGTTTTTTTGGTCATATAATCACTTCATGTCAGATGCAAGTCTGTTAGTATCTTTTCACCTATCAAGTCATCGTTTGCATATACTTTGATCACCACATGATAGGTTCCTGCAATTGATACTTTTCCGATCTTTGTTTCGACTTTCGCAGGAAGATTAAACTCCGCACACAATTCATGTAACTCTCCCCCCTCAATCCGATCATCAAATTCGAGCGTGTACTCCTCAGTCTTATCTTCGGCAGACACGCCTTTCATACCAATGTTAGTCTTCCAGTCATCCATCTTGACGGCAGTTGCGATTAGGACTATCTTCTCTTTCGTAACGGCCTCGTTTCCATTGTTAAATATCGTTATGGTCGCATCAGAAGGAACTCCAAGTTTCAGTTGGGATGTGTCGATCGATTTGACATAAGGACGCTCTGGCGGCACCCATGGGGAAGTTGATCTCTTTTTGGATGGTGTATCACCGCCGATGCAGCCGAACGCAGAACATACTAGGGTAAGTGTGATAATAATTACGGCTATGTTTCTTCCTGTGATTTTATTGTCTTTTTTCATAATTGCTATACATCACACAATCATATAAAACATTTGAAGCGTTTGGGGGACTCGGGTTTGTGAACTGTTGCCAAAGTGATCAAAGCATTTATGTATTACCGGCACGGTATCAGGTATGCAACCATACCAGCGGGGTAGGGTAGCCAGGATATCCCGTCGGGCTCATAACCCGAAGATCGATGGTTCAAATCCATCCCCCGCTATAATGCACGCAACGAACATCCGACTGCGCGATTTTATTGTTACGGACAATGACTGGATCTTTGCAGCGTCCGGTTACGATCATACCGGTGGCGTGCAGGCGGTCCTCAGATATATACCTGATCAGAACGGTGATCGTGAGATAGGGGGTGCCAGGTATCGCAAACTTGATTTTGACGAGTCTGAAGAGTTTCTGGAGAAGAACCACCCCTCATGGAAATTCCGTCTACCTGAAGATGCAATCTCAGAGGTTCTCAGATCGAATGATCGCATACCCGCCCTTGCAAAAGAGGATCCACGTGTTGCTGTGATCGTTGACGTGCTTAAGAGTGCTGGAATCCCGGTCGGGAAGATGGGGGTCACGGGTTCAATGCTTCCCGGATTACAGATCGAAGGTTCGGATATCGATTTCGTGGTGTACGGGCGATACTGGTTCCTTGCGAGAGATGCGATTTTGCGGGAGATTTCGAGAAACCGGGGCAGATGCGGAGACCTTAACAGAGACCGAGACAGTGATCGAGACCGAGATTCTGACAAACTCGATATTACGGAGATCAGCGAGGAGATGTGGCACCGGATATATGCGAAGAGAGTGCCGGAGATCTCGTTTGAGGATTTTTTGGCACATGAATTGCGGAAAGGGAACAGGGGCATGATCGGCGGTACGTATTTCGACCTGCTCTTTGTCCGTGACTGGGATCAACTGCCAGTCGCGCAGGAGCGCGGAACCGATCTGCGGCGGTGCAGCTTGACCGCGCGGGTTCTAAGCGCAGACTTCGCATTCGACAGTCCCGCGATATACGAGATCGACCATCCGGTCGTATCCGAGATCCTCTGTTACACGCATACTTATGCAGGTCAGGCGCTTGCTGGCGAGGTTGTCGAGGCGCGGGGTATGCTGGAGGATGTGCGCGGTCAGAAGCACCTCGTTGTCGGGACGTCGCGCGAGCCAGTCGGCGAGTGGATGCGATCGCTCGATCTGTTAGGGCACGTCCCGCAGTCAGAGGAGTGATCGGGGCATGAGGGATTGATAATTGCCGGAAGCGCCCTATAAATTGGAACGGAATTACGGAATTCTTCGGATCAACTTCATGGTACACAGGAAAGCCGTCTACAAGTCGGGAATCGTTTGTCCGGTCCATATAACGTATTAGCATCCATTATAGTCAGATTCTATACTTTTTGGTTCAAGCGTAACAGTCCATTTCGCTTGTCTCGTGTTACGACCCTTATAATTGTTCAACATTTGTTTTCATAGCGTCTTTACCATAGCAGTTTGTCCGAATCTGACTTTCGGATTTTTATACGTTACCATTCCGCGCATTCCGCAGTAGGATTGTCCCAAATGGAAGAGTTAACATGCGTGTTCGGTTAAGCACCCCCGAGATCCACCTGTGCACTCAGCATCCCCCTACTATCTTTACCCAATTATACTTACTCGAGTATTGTTAGGGCGTCCACACATAAAACCGCGAGATTACACGAGATTAACACAGAAATCTTGTGAAAATCCGTGTAATCTTGTGGTTCCTACCGCGAGTTACTTGAGCATGTACTTTTGCTACTTTATTGTTCGGTGAGCACATAGTGCCCGAGCATGTTCTACCCAACCACCATCGTGTGCATAAGCGATTCGTTCACTTGTATATCTCGCGTTTTTGGTCGATTGAAGCACGCTATGCGGGCATATCTTTGGTAAAACGTGGAAAATAAAACTAATCAGATACAAAAAATCAGTCAGCGGTTCATTATATTTCAACGGACCGGAAGAACTCTACAAAACCGATATCGAGCGGTTAACTGAATGATCAATCTGATATGGCATCGGGTTCACGGTCACGGAAGATGAAACTTTTTAATTTGTTCTGGTCGGTTGAAAACATGATACCAACCCGGCAAATACAAATATGATTAGATGGGTGAAATCAGTGAAATCGGTGTTAATCTGTGGCTAAAATAATATCAGACACAGATTAACGTAGATGGACACAGATTAGCTGTGTAACTGACTTTTCAGATCGGTAGTGCTCCCTTATTGCAGTTGTGATCGCGTAAAGGCAATCCGACGTTCCCAGAAAATAATAAAAAGACCCCGGAAGATACCAGAGAGCCACAGTTTTTTTTTCCAAACATTCATATCCCACCAGCCCCGAATGTATATCGGTGTCAATCATGAGGGAAGCTATGTTCTATGAGAAACTTGCAGGTGACAAGGTTAAATGTCATTTATGCAACCATTTCTGCACTATCGCGCCTGGAAAACGCGGAATATGCTCTGTCCGGGAGAACCGGAAAGGGGTACTCTACAGTCTCGTGTATGGCAGGGTCATTGCAAGCGGCGTCGACCCGATTGAGAAGAAGCCGCTATTCAATTTCCTTCCGGGCACCGAATCATTCTCGATAGCGACCGCCGGATGCAATTTCAAGTGTCGCTGGTGTCAGAACTGGAACATCAGCCAGATTTCGATGACCACAAAGGAGATACCAGGTCACGATATGACTCCGGGGGATGTGGTCTGGTCTGCGACCCAGCACGATTGCAAGACGATCGCATACACCTACACAGAGCCCACAGTCTTCACGGAGTTCGCGCTTGATGTGATGAAACTCGCACACAGGTCAGGCATCAAGAACGTCTTTGTCTCAAACGGGTACACAAGCGAGGAGGCACTTTCTGAGCTCTCGCAGTATCTCGATGCTGGAAATATCGATCTCAAGGCTTTCAGGGATGAGACGTACCGGAAGATGTGCGGAGCAAGACTCGATCCGGTCCTCGACACGATCAGGCAGTACAAGGAACTCGGGCTATGGCTTGAGGTGACAACGCTCGTGGTGCCGAGCGTCAATGACAGCGAGAAAGAGTTGCGAGAGATCGCAAGGTTCATCGCAGATGTGGATGTTGCGATTCCGTGGCATATCAGCCAGTTCTATCCGCAGCACAGATTCCATGATGCTCCTCCGACACCGGTTGGGATTCTGCACAGGGCAAGGGAGATCGGTATCGAAGAAGGGCTCAGATACGTCTACGAAGGGAACATTCCTGGCATGGGAAACGAGAACACATATTGTTACCAGTGTAAAGAGCTGCTGATCAAACGATTCGGATTCAGCATCATCGAGAACCGGATCGAGGACGGGAAATGTTTTAACTGCGGCGCAGAGATCGATGGAATCTTCTGAAAGGTTGTGCAGAGAGATACCCAAAAACTTCTTTTACAATCAGCAACCAAGAATTACAGTCCAGTGAGATGAGGTGATTGCACGCCAGACCAGACAAAACCCCGCGACGTCGTTGAACTGCTCCTGACAGCGCAGATATACAACCAATCCGAAACATTGACAGAGAACGATCTTCCGGCAAATATAAGAAAACATTACTGGAACCATGAAAAGAAGCAAGTGAACCGACCGATCAGCATCCGGATCGAGGATGTCGCGGAGCTATACGAGATCGGGGAGGTCCTGCTTGTGGTAGAAACCTTCCCGTTTATCGAATTTGAGAAATTCGGATCGGAACTCAAGCTCACAGTCTTTGATCTCGCAAAGAGATGGTTTGCGAAGCAAGAGGGTGCGATAGACCGGATTCGTGCAAATCCGACGCTTGCATCGTTTTACGAGAACGACGGTGTGGATGTCAGTTACGCAGAGGCGACCCGAAAAGTCCATCCAAAGGAGCGGGACCGGGAATATCTTGCTTCGCTTGCCGCAGAGATCGCTGCATCGGACGAAGATGTTGACCTCTTGGCACTCGTGCACCTCGTTGCGCCGGAGGACGTAAGACAGCAGATCGATAAACTCGTGCTCACACGCAATCAGGAGGACAAGATCGAGAAGATCGTGCAGGCGATCAAGCACCGGGATTACCTGCGCGAGATCGGGCTATGTGAGATCGGAAAGATGCTCTTTATCGGGCTTCCTGGCACCGGCAAGACATCAGTAGCCAGAGCACTCTCAGAAAAATTAAACAGCCCGCTTGTGGAGGTTCGGCTCTCGATGATCACATCCCAGTATCTCGGGGAAACAGCGAAAAATATCGATAAGGTCTTTGAGCTTGCGAAGAAATTGAGCCCCTGCATCCTTTTTATTGATGAGTTCGATTTCATAGCGAAGACTCGTGTCTCTGACGAACATGCCGCGGTGAAACGTGCAGTCAACACACTTCTGAAAGCGATCGATGAGATCAGTCTGATCGATGATGGCGTTCTTCTTATCGCTGCTACAAATCATCCAAATCTGCTGGATCGTGCTGCGTGGAGACGTTTCGACGAAATCGTTGATTTCCCGCTTCCGGATGCCGGGATGCGTAAGGCTATTCTTGACATCATTCTTTCGAAGGTGACGGGCGAATTTGATTCACAGGAGATTGCCCTGCTGGCAGATGGATTCACCGGATCGGACCTGCGTATGGTTGTTCGGGAGGCGGTGCTCCACGCTCTCACAGATGAGCGGATGACGATCACGCAGTCAGATCTGACCGATGCCGTCGATGAGTTCAGTAACAGAGTGGGCTTGATGATGAAGGAATATACGCCAACATGAGAATAGTTCTGTTAGGAACCGGTGACACGGTCGGCACGCCAAAGATCGGGTGCAATTGCCCTGCTTGCATGGATGCGCTTGCAGGCGGGAGGAGCCGCAGGACAAGGTTCTCGATCCTGATTGAGACTGAATTTGGGCGCGTCTTGGTCGATACAGGTCCGGATCTTAGGTATCAACTTATAAAACACAAAATAAGCCACGTTGATGGCGTGGTCTGGACACATGGGCACTATGACCATTACGCCGGATTCGGCGAGTTCTATCGGGTCCAGAACCGTGTGCACGTCTATGGACTCTCAGACACCCTGGACTACATACTCGATTATCTCTATTTCATGAAGCCAACACGACACGACGCAGTGATCTACGAGCCGTTCCCTCTTATCGGGCTTGAATTCACGCTGTTCCTGGTCCACCATCCACCTCTTGCCGAGTCTGCCGGTGTCGTGGTCTGTGAGGGGGACAAGAAACTCGTCATCACCGGCGATACCACCAGGCAGATTCCAAATCGCTCAATCGAGATTATGAGAGATCCTGACATCCTGATATGCGATGCGATTGCGCCGCCCGAATACGACCTCCA
>JAYELB010000152.1:0-3559 GCA_034717055.1 Methanobacteriota archaeon | reverse complement strand
AATGTGAATCGGTTTTTATCGTACCATCTTGAGTCTGCAGTTCTGACTGATGGTGGTTCTGAGGTTCAGACATTCAATCTTGTTTACGAGAAAAATACAGAAGCGGTTAAAAAGGCAATGCTGACCGATGGTATTTGGATGCTGGTTACGAACATCTGTGAAACTACGGAACCTGTGGAGTATAGACTCGGTCCAAGAGAACTTATCAAGGCATACAGGGATAAAAATAGGGTGGAAGAAGGATTCAAAGAAGTAAAATCATTCCTTAAGTTCCAGCCGACATTTGTTTACACAAAGGAACATGTCCGTGCACATTATACGATATGCATTATGAGTTATCTACTGGATGTAACTATCACTAACAAGCTCAGGGAAGATAGGATTGAAGGTGTGGGTAGTGTGAATAAAATGTATCGTATATTAGAGAGATGTGAAATTGGAAAGTTGGGTCTGAAGGGGGATAAATCTCGAATATTGAAACTTACGACCATGACAAATGCGCAAAAAAACATTCTGGAGATGTTCAATTGCAAATATTTGGGAATGAACAGTCATTTGAAATCAATCGGGGTCAAGAGAATGTAGAACAGATTTGAAAATTGGTGTGGCCCAGGGATAGCGTTTTTTATTGATAGTGACGAAGATGGGTTACAAGAAATCCCCTTCGGGGCAAAATTGGAGTGTGATGTTTTCCTCACAATGTATCTAATTTCAGCAGCAAGATACATAAATGCATTTATACTTTCCTATACGTCGAGAAAACGGATTGAATCGCGGGAGGGGACTGAGACGCGGCTCTGAGATTGGTGGGGCATAATATCCGAAGAGTGGGGTACCTGAAGATCAGGGGTGAGGGTGATGTAGTGCCACACTGGAGGGAGTGTACATGAATTTCGCCCCAAAGCCGGTTTTTTTCACACCGGGTCCGGGGGTCAGCAACCCCGTGTGTATAATTGCCGCGGCGCTCCTGCGCGCTCTGTCAGAGGTCAGGTCGGAGGATTCAGATGAATTATTCCACTGCGTCTGCCAGATCAAATGTCATATAGTCCACGATCTTCTGCAACTTAATCCTGACATCCGAATCATTAAACGAATTTATGATATGTTTCGAGCAATCGACGTGATGCTGAACCGCCTTTACCGAGAGGTCTATCGCATCGTGCTTTAAGATATGCGGGAGCGTTGTTGCAGTGTTCTCAGACTTCTTCTCGTGCTGGAGTTCTTTGCATTCGAGGATGTCATCGATGATCTGGTACGCCATGCCAAGATGAGTCCCGTATTCGGTGCACCTGCTAACCGACCGCGCGGGTGCCCCGCCGATTCTGCTCCCCATACACGCCGATGCGGCGAAGAGCGATGCAGTCTTCTTGCTTATGCATTCGAAGTAATCGTTCTCGGAAAAATTAGTCTCGTTGCTGTTAACATCAAGCGCCTCGCCTTCGGACATAGACATGCCGGCGCGCCCGAAATCTTGAATCACTGCCTGGTCATATTTCGAGATCAGTTCGATTGACTTTGAGATCAGGAAATCTCCACATAGGATCGCAGCAGCCAGCCCGAACTGATTGTACACGCTGGGAACGCCCCTGCGCACAAGACCTACATCCAGTATGTCATCATGTATCAGCGATGCTGAATGGATCAGTTCGATCGCGAGCGCGGCATCGACGCACTCATCCGCATCCCCGCCAAAGAGTTCGGAAGAGAGGATTAGTATGATCGGACGTATTTTTTTCCCTCCCGAATCGAATACGTGACGGACGATACGTTTAAGGTTTGATTCATCAAGATTGTCTATCATACGAACTATTGCGCCGTTTATAAGCCGGTATTCGTACCAGTCCGTGATCATCAGGATGCCTCGTTATTCTGCAGTCTCAAGTGCGGTCGCCTCGGTGCTGTACTTTGATGGGCATTTGGTTATTATCTGGTTTGCGGATATGGTGTTGTTAGGGAGCAACATTCCGGTGACGGCAGCATGATTTCCTTCCACCAGGTTTGGGGGCTGATGCTCTGCATAACTGACATTGACATCTTTGAGACTATCTGTAAGGGTAAATAATATCGTTGAACCGTTATCTATGTACTGAAGTGTTCCAACCGCAACGGTGCCGTTTACACGCACCAGCTTTCCGATATGCTCATCAGTAAGCTCCGAGACTGTGAGTTGTTTGTTCCCGAAAGGGATGCCCCACAATCCGACCACCAGGACAACTGCGATGATAGCGAGTGTAAATATTGCCTTCCGCCTCCTATCCATGTTTGCTCCGATCCTCCATCGTTCTTGATAATCGCGATCGTGCGAGCAGCAAGTGTATGGTGTAGAGCCCGAGTCCTGTCCATACGATGCCGAATGCCCATAGCAGATAATTCATAATCTTTATGGTTGTGGCGACTCTATTAAATATTTGCCGCCGCGGCAGTTCGCAATCGAAACGTTAATGTGCACTCGGTTACTGTATTATATATCCCCTCGCTCCGGTAGTGTAGTTCGGCCAATCATGGTGGCCTTTCGAGCCATTGACTCGGGTTCAAATCCCGGCCGGAGCATTGGATTTTAGCGCAATTGCCTGCACGTTTCCAATGGTTAGATGTTTTCACACACTGTTAGTGACTTGTAGCTAAAATCGGTGGGATCGATGTTAATCATATCCCCCGTATAGAATGACTGGCCGATACTGTTTTTCGTCCATCCGCCCCGGAAACACGTCTGGCATCGAGACTTAGGATCGGTTCTTGGGAAATCTTGTAACTACTCAGGCACCCAAAACCACCACCAATGGACTTCACTATACAGGAACTACCCGGGACGTGGGGAATGCTGTAACCAAACCGGGAATTTAACCGCCGAGTGCGCAGAGGGACGCGGAGAGGGAATAAACGATAAGCACTTCTGGAGTTTTCCTGCACTCTCAGCGGTTATTTTTTCTTGCCAGAAAGTACAAGATCGCGATTGGGTAACCAATCGACATACCTGAGTAGTTACT
The DNA here is from genome assembly GCA_034717055.1 of Methanobacteriota archaeon. Classification (GTDB taxonomy): domain Archaea; phylum Halobacteriota; class Methanosarcinia; order Methanosarcinales; family Methanogasteraceae; genus Methanogaster_A. Next base: position 572 of record JAYELB010000152.1, on the reverse strand, counting down.
CGATTTTCGGTGAAACGTAAACCAAAGCCCAAAAGGTGTCACGCAGGCATGGCACGTTTCACCCCTTTCAAATGCCTGTTCTTCAATCGCGTTGTTGTCATTGGTAATTCTGCAGGTAGTCCGTGACGGTAAAAGGATATGCTATTTCAATTCACCGAAAGTCAGGTAGTTACGAAATCTGAGACTTTTTAATTTGTTCTGGTCGGTTGAAAACATGACGTCAACCCGGTAAATACGGGTATTATTATATGGGCATAATCAATGAAATAGGTGTTAATCTGTGGCTAAAATAGTATCAGCCACAGATTAACACAGATGGACATAGATTATCGGTGTAAACTAGGGTGATGAAAGGATGTGTGTACTCCAAACTGAATCGGTCCCATTTTTGTTCCATTTTAGTACTGGAGCGAAAGTATATTCCCAAGTAGATTGAACCGATTGCTACTGGTTTTTCTTGCACCGTGAAAGAATTGGACTGATATGGGGGGTTAATAATCGGACTAATGAAACCACTACACTGAACCAATCCCGTTTTTGTTTCGTTTAGTACTTGATGCAAAGATCTTACA
>JAYELB010000151.1:0-3571 GCA_034717055.1 Methanobacteriota archaeon | reverse complement strand
TGGCACCACCGAGAACATTACGGAGAACATGTACTTCAAGATCGCAGACGACGACACTGCCATCCGGTTCTACCCATTCGTCGAGCGCACAATCGGCGGCGAAGAGCCCACACCACCTGCCACCATCCCAGCCACAGACTCCGATCACGACGGCGTTCCTGATGTATGGGATGCGGATAACAGCACCCCACCAGATTACTGGGTGAACTCAGATGGTATCGGGCGAAAGTGGGGCGACATGAACGGAGACGGCAAACTCACCTCAGCAGATGCGCTCATGATACTACAGGCTGCGGTCGGAAAAATCGAACTGGGGTAGTAACTGGTAAGGCTTAACACATCGCTTACACTTTCTTAAGTGCTCCATAGGCTCAACACATCGCTTACAATTTTGGAGATTTGAGCGTCGGGAAGCCGTGATGCCTCCGATGATGTGTCATGGTGAAATCAAACGAACCGTACACGGAAGAGGAACAGAAACGCATCAATGCAGTCAATCGATATCAGATGGGTGAACACCCCTCCAAAATTTGCGAAAGCATCGGCAGATCAAGGGTGTAGCTGCAAAAGTGGATCGGAAGATACGACAATTCCGATAAAAACAGTAAAAAGGAGTGGTTTAGGGATAAATCCCGGGAACCGAAGAATGTTAACAGAAAGATGGATCCAGAGATGGAACAACTTGTGGTAAACGCGCGAAAGTCGTTGATGAAAGGGGAAACAGAAGATACGAAGTATCGCTGTATCGGAGCCGTTGAGGTATAATTGCATATGCACGAGCTTGGTCACTCAGAAGATGAAATGCCGAGCCTGTCAACAATCAAACGCATCATTAAAACCCATGTTCTCCAGTATCTCCCCCCAAATTCCATGTTTTCATCCCATAAATAACTTCCCATAACGTCTACGCATCTCGGTTTCCATCAGTAGAACATTTTCTCAAATTTTTTAACGTATAGGAAAGTATAAACATATTTGTGTATCTTGCTGCTGAAATTAGATACATGATGCGGAAAACATCATACTCCAATTTTGCCCCGAAGGGGCTTTCTTGATTGTAGAACCGAATTTGGTACTACACAAACCGAATTTGGTACCATAACCCTTTTATACTACCTGTTACACCTAGTATGGGTAGAACAGACTATGTATTTATAAACACACCCCAAAAAAGAAGAATGATACCTACGATTATTACTCAATTGCAGAATCATATCGAGAATACGGTGAGAGCAAAAAAAGGAATAATCGCTTATCTCGGAAAACTCACTCCGGAAAAAGCACAACAAATACGCAACGTGTTGAAGATAAGTGCGTCCGCCGACACAATCGTTACAACCATTGATGACCTGCTCTTCGTTGATCATTGGCACTACCTTGACGTAGCTTTTTTGAACCATTTATGGGACAAGGAATGGAGGTATCCCCTCCAAATTGGAGAGTAAATGGGGGTATTATATACAAATCAACAACTTGTTGTTACTAATTTATGCAAATGATGTTTTAAATCATGTGATGAGTGTTAATTTGAATATTAAAAGTATAATAAAATACTACTAAATCGATAACAGATAATCTTTAGAAATCAAAGCAGATCATAACATAAGATTTAGGTAAATTGAAGCCCGCACACCTCTTACCCTCCTTTTTGGAGTGGATACCAAATTACACTGATTCTACCAATCCAACCACATACATGTTTGCAGGATTGACGTCATGGTTTTCAACCAACCGGAAGAAACCAAAAAGACCCGAAAATCCACCCCAGATACAAGATATACTTTATGCCCCCCCACGCCCCAGAATAAGATATGACACGCAAGAAACTCCAGCTCGCACTCGACCTGCTGGAGATCGACCGTGCTATCCGGATTGCAGAGGAAGCCGCCGGGTACATAGACTTAATCGAGGTAGGAACCCCGCTTATCAAGAGCGAGGGTATGGCTGCGGTGCGTGCGCTTAAGAAAGCGTTTCCGGATCATGATATCGTCGCTGACATGAAGACGATGGATACCGGAGCGATTGAGGTAGAGATGGCTGCAAAATCAGGCGCTGACATCGTCGCCATCCTCGGGGGTGCTGACAACTCGACGATTAAGGATGCGGTGCGTTCTGCGAGAAAATATGGTGTAGCACTGATGGCCGACCTCTTATCTGTGGATGATCCGATAAATCGCGCAAAGAAACTCGAAGAACTCGGGATCGAGTGCATCTGCGTCCACGTCGGGATTGATCAGCAGATGATGGGCATGGATGCGCTTGCAATCATCAAAGAAGTGGTGGATGCGGTTGGGACCGAGGTTAAGGTTGCGGTCGCTGGTGGTCTTGATTCGGAGGATGCTGCCAAAGCCGCGTCTCTAGGTGCCGATGTTATCATCGTCGGCGGTGCGATCACGCGTTCTGGCGATGCCGCTTCCTCGGCAGAGGCGATCCGCGATGCGATCGACCAGGGGTCAGCGCAGGCCGTGTCCGCAGAATCCACAGAGCTCACCAGAAAACAGCCGCTCGACGAGGCGGTGATCGAACTGTTACGAGAGGTATCTGCGCCGAACGTATCGGATGCGATGCACCGCAAAGGCGCGATGAAAGGGATCCTACCGATATGCGTCGGTCACAAGATCGTCGGGAGAGCAATCACGGTCCGGACGCTTCCAGGGGACTGGGCAAAACCTGTCGAGGCGATCGACCGCGCAGGCAGCGGCAATATAATCGTGATCGACAACGGACGCGTGGATGTTGCGCCATGGGGCGGACTTGCGACGCTCAGTTGCATGAACCGGAAGATCGAGGGCGTCGTGATCGATGGCGCGGTAAGAGACGTGGATGAGATCAGGAAGTTGGATTACCCCTTATTTGCATCTGCGATTATCCCAAACGCGGGTGATCCGAAGGGATATGGTGAGATCGACGTGGAGATTGTATGTGGCGGGCAGGTTGTGCGGGATGGGGACTATATTGTTGGTGATGACAGCGGAGTGGTTGTGATCCCAAAGGAGCGGGCTTATGAGATTGCAAGGCGCGCAAAAGAGGTTTACAAGACTGAACTTCGGATACGATCGGAGATAGAGCGCGGGAAGTCACTTTCAGAGGTTCTGGATCTTGCTAAGTGGGAGAAGAGATTGTGATGGTATTTGTTTGAACATGCTCGAGATCATGTTAAGCTCTTCAAGTCCCATCCGCCCCACATCGAACTGTAAGATGGGGTATCAGTGGGTTGGATGAGGGGGGTGTGTATATTTGCCGAGGACGACGCGGATTTTGGTTGCCGTTTCCCGAATCTTGTTATTACTTTCTGATAACGTCGGATTGTCTTACGCAACCACAACTGCCATAATGGAGAACTGTCGATCTGAAAAGTCATTTACATCGATAATCTGTGTCCATCTGCGTTAATCTGACATTCCACACGTGTTTTTGCAAAAAGATCTATTTTTTGTAAATGGTGAATAGTGGCTATTGCTTGTGATTTTTGGTTTTTGAAGATAATCAACTTATTAAAATACATATTTTTTAAATAAACATGTAAAGCACCCACTGTTGAAATTGGGTGGGTTGTGCCACCACAGTATAA
>JAYELB010000150.1:0-3586 GCA_034717055.1 Methanobacteriota archaeon | reverse complement strand
CTCCATATCCCGATGTGAACGTGGATAACTGGATGGCGGTATGGAGCGGACAGATCTACGTACCAGGCAACGACACATACACATTCTACGTCGCAAGTGAAGAGGGAACTGTTGATATGAAGATCAACCGCACCGACATATTTTCCACCCATATATTCAGCGACCATGCAGAAGCAAACAGCAGCACACATCTGTGCAAAGGCTGGCACAATTTTGCGATATGGTATCATCATACCACCGGTAATGCATCCTTTGTTCTATCCTGGGCGAATTCTACCATGAGTAAACAGGTAGTTCCTGACAAAAATATGCGAACATCAAGGACTGAACTTGTGAGTCTTCCGCTGAACGCTTTCTTCTCTTACAAGCTTGGGTTTGGCACCGATGCATCCTTTACAGACCTGTCTCTCGGCGATAATATCACCGAATGGCGGTGGAACTTTGGCGACGGGACGCCAGATGAGATCTATAATGCGTCAACAAATCCGACCCATACGTATGACCGGGCAGGCGTTTATAACGTAACTTTGACCGTTGTAAACGGCACCGGCGGGATGAATACGCATAGCGAGGTGGCAGATGTGCCTTTGAGGGGTGATGTCAATCATGATAGAAAACTCTCGGCTGCGGATGCGGTGCTTATTCTGCAAATGGCTGCCTGCGGCATCAATACTGATCCTGCAGCGGATGTAAATTCGGATGGGACGATTACCTCGCTCGATGCACTGATGGTTTCGCAAGCTGTGATGAAAGGGGTGAACAATGAATAAAATTACAAAAGCATCACTGGTGCTGGTTGTGATTTTTATCACCATCCTGCTTGTCATATTTGTGCAGAGTCTGGCGGATGAAAAGAAAGAGTACGTAAACGATCCGGTAATAGCTCATATCCCGCTCAGAGCTGATCTTACTTTCTTTGCGCCAGCATTAAACCAGACTGCGGATATCACATATACCCTGACACCATCAGTAGATGTGAAGGTGAATGTTTCAGAAGGTATCGTTCTTCCGGATGGGATCGTGTTCGTGGAGGATAATTTGCCAACCGGTCAGATCACGCTTAAAAAAGGCAAGAAATATAGGTATGGTGCAAAGATAAAAACAGTTGAGATCGGAAATTGGATGATTTATGCTTCACCTGGGGTATATGCGAATGTAAATGTTGCATTCGGAGGTGAGGTGTCGACGGTATGGATGCAAGGAGTTTTTGACGCTGCTGTACCAGTCACCAGATATCATCTCAGAGAGAAAGTATCGGAGAAGCAGCAGAATGCTTTAGTGGACCTAGCAAAAAATTGGTTGCGAGAATATGACGCAATCGAATACGAAACAGAAGAATTTGACTGCACGATAATATCAAGGCCTGGATCAAGGATCCACAATATTAATATTAAGTGCTACGGATGTGAAATGTTTGGTTATTCAACTTCGACACTGCATGATAAGTACTACTTTGTGATCGATGAGGATTTGCACACCAACGAAATCCGGGTCAGAAACGTGTATCGCTGGGCATACCAGACCCCTTCTGGATACCAGCAGAAACCAGTATGTGAGGAAATTACGATGAAAGGTGGCGGAAATGGTGAATAGAATCGCAAAAATTTTAAACCAGACAGATTGATATGAAGGGAATAACCATTCTACCCCACCATATAGCCGTTCCGGTGGATGCAATACAGACCACATGAAACCCACTAAAATCGCAATCATCGATCCTGACGTTGGTGGATATATCACCGCAAAGACCCAAATAAGGTGAATTCCAGCGCAGAGATCAGGATCATAGGGAACTGTTGATATGAAGATCAACCGCACCGACATATTTTCCACCCATATATTCAGCGACCATGCAGAAGCAAACAGCAGCACACATCTGTGCAAAGGCTGGCACAATTTTGCGATATGGTATCATCATACCACCGGTAATGCATCCTTTGTTCTATCCTGGGCGAATTCTACCATGAGTAAACAGGTAGTTCCTGACAAAAATATGCGAACATCAAGGACTGAACTTGTGAGTCTTCCGCTGAACGCTTTCTTCTCTTACAAGCTTGGGTTTGGCACCGATGCATCCTTTACAGACCTGTCTCTCGGCGATAATATCACCGAATGGCGGTGGAACTTTGGCGACGGGACGCCAGATGAGATCTATAATGCGTCAACAAATCCGACCCATACGTATGACCGGGCAGGCGTTTATAACGTAACTTTGACCGTTGTAAACGGCACCGGCGGGATGAATACGCATAGCGAGGTGGCAGATGTGCCTTTGAGGGGTGATGTCAATCATGATAGAAAACTCTCGGCTGCGGATGCGGTGCTTATTCTGCAAATGGCTGCCTGCGGCATCAATACTGATCCTGCAGCGGATGTAAATTCGGATGGGACGATTACCTCGCTCGATGCACTGATGGTTTCGCAAGCTGTGATGAAAGGGGTGAACAATGAATAAAATTACAAAAGCATCACTGGTGCTGGTTGTGATTTTTATCACCATCCTGCTTGTCATATTTGTGCAGAGTCTGGCGGATGAAAAGAAAGAGTACGTAAACGATCCGGTAATAGCTCATATCCCGCTCAGAGCTGATCTTACTTTCTTTGCGCCAGCATTAAACCAGACTGCGGATATCACATATACCCTGACACCATCAGTAGATGTGAAGGTGAATGTTTCAGAAGGTATCGTTCTTCCGGATGGGATCGTGTTCGTGGAGGATAATTTGCCAACCGGTCAGATCACGCTTAAAAAAGGCAAGAAATATAGGTATGGTGCAAAGATAAAAACAGTTGAGATCGGAAATTGGATGATTTATGCTTCACCTGGGGTATATGCGAATGTAAATGTTGCATTCGGAGGTGAGGTGTCGACGGTATGGATGCAAGGAGTTTTTGACGCTGCTGTACCAGTCACCAGATATCATCTCAGAGAGAAAGTATCGGAGAAGCAGCAGAATGCTTTAGTGGACCTAGCAAAAAATTGGTTGCGAGAATATGACGCAATCGAATACGAAACAGAAGAATTTGACTGCACGATAATATCAAGGCCTGGATCAAGGATCCACAATATTAATATTAAGTGCTACGGATGTGAAATGTTTGGTTATTCAACTTCGACACTGCATGATAAGTACTACTTTGTGATCGATGAGGATTTGCACACCAACGAAATCCGGGTCAGAAACGTGTATCGCTGGGCATACCAGACCCCTTCTGGATACCAGCAGAAACCAGTATGTGAGGAAATTACGATGAAAGGTGGCGGAAATGGTGAATAGAATCGCAAAAATTTTAAACCAGACAGATTGATATGAAGGGAATAACCATTCTACCCCACCATATAGCCGTTCCGGTGGATGCAATACAGACCACATGAAACCCACTAAAATCGCAATCATCGATCCTGACGTTGGTGGATATATCACCGCAAAGACCCAAATAAGGTGAATTCCAGCGCAGAGATCAGGATCATAGGGAACTGTTGATATGAAGATCAACCGCACCGACATATTTTCCACCCATATATTCAGCGACCATGCAGAAGCAAACAGCAGCACACATCTGTGCAAAGGCTGGCACAATTTTG
>JAYELB010000149.1:0-3599 GCA_034717055.1 Methanobacteriota archaeon | reverse complement strand
GCGCACCATCATCCTGTGCTCTGGCGATGCAACGAATACCCGCCCGGACTTTGATGTCAGTTTTACCAGATTGGTGGGTGCGGGAGTTTTGATGACTGATTTTACCCTCTTTACATCGAATCTGCCATTTTCAGGATTCATCGCGTATGTTTCGACTCCTTTGACCAACTTCTGCATCGTACCAAAATCATCGATGATCTTTTCAGGAGACTCTGCTGAATCGTAAATGTCCTCAAGTCTCGTAAAAACGGGTTTTTTGGAATTCAGGATCAGAACATCGGTGTCCGGGGCGAGGCAATTCCTCCGTTTCGCGGCATGAAAAAACGGGTGCGCATACCCAACCGATGCCCGCGTAAACCCGATGATCCGCCCGAGCACACCGGCAGAGGTATGCGGGGCAAGCCCGATAACCAGTCTGCCGATGAGATCGTTTCTCTTCGAGGCGTTGTAGTATGCAATGCCTCCGTAATATTTCACGAGGAGATCATCGATGAAATGAGAGACTCTGAGTAGATATTCGCCAGCATCGATTGATAATACAATATCCTGCACACGGAGGTCTAATATCTGGCTCTTATCTGTCAGTGGACGTCCGTCCATGTCGTGTTCGTATCCGATGCGCTTCAACGTATCGAGATCCATTCCAATCTCTCCAGCGCTGAAGTGCGTGAGCGGCAGATCTGTTAGGTCATATCTCACAGTACCGTCCTTGAATACGAATACTCCGTACTTTGCACGGAGAATTCCTTTCTCAAGCGCTTCCGGACTTTTGTCCTTCGAGATCATGCCCTGAACTCCCTTGAAACTCGGGAGATTGTCCCGCTCCCCGAGGTTTGCGAACGCTGATGCATACCGCGTCTTCAGATCGAGATCGACCTTCCGAGCAGACGTCGTCTCAAGACCGCATTTTGGGCAGGTGCGGCTCTCGACATGGATGTTGCACCGCGGGCAGAAGAGCATGGGCTCTGTTCTTGCCCCGCATCCGCAGCTGTATTCGTAGGTCTCGTTTCCGCAGGAGGGGCATCTGCGCATCCCGATCTCGACAGGGATCACGCCGATTCCTGCGTTCATCGATTGAGTATAGTTCGATGCCTTTGCAAGCAACCTTGATTTCCCGCCAGTAGTCCCGACAGGAAAGAGAACATGCGGCGCTGGCTTCATCTCCCGTTTATCGGATTTTTCAGGCCTCCCCATCCGTGCACCAATCCTGGTCGGCGCCCTCGGTCTTACCCGGATGCCGCTTATCTTAAATATCGCATCAAGAACGTTTTGTTCTTCGAAATCCTGCCATACATCATCCCCAATCATGGTGCCGACGCATCTCATCAGTGGAAGCGGATCAGATATCGCTAACACCTCCGGCATCGACGCCCGGGACGGAGAATTTTTCACGGGCGTTATCTCACCATCTACAACTCGGTGTGGAACAAGGATCGTCTCGAGAATCCCTTTCACCCCTGAATCGTATGGGATCAGAAGAACCTGATCATCAACCCTGCCATGCATGGAGATATGTTCGGATAGAGTTCGGAGATCCTCAATCGAGATATCGTGCCAGAGGTACGTGAACTTGGGATGGAGCGGGACACCGTAGCGGTCGCAGAGTTCGAGTGCAAGTTCCTGATCAGGGTCCTTGAGATCGGTGTCCGCCATTTCACTCACAGTCTCAGTGCCTGCCATCTCTTTAAGTTCTGAGATCCACCACTCAAACGAGTACGACGGCGGCATCAAGGGATGGTTGTTCTCAAGAAAATCGCCGTAATTGATGAGAATCTCACCAACATCGAGGATCTCCTCGACCCGGTCGTGCAACAGCACCGCCTCTTTTTCGTCGTCGATGCGCACCACAGCCCCACCAAATAGGCGCACAGTCGGACCCTCGATGCCGGTCACAGGAGATATGCCTGCCGCCTTTCCCGGGCGTTCGACACGCGTCTGGGTTCCGGTGGCAAGAAAACTATCGGTTATGATCATCGTCGCAGGAGAGATGCCAGCGGCAGCAAATCCGGTGTTTCTCGCCCGTCCGTACCTGAGACGGAACCCGCCGGGTCTCGATGGATGTGAAAAGACGGGCCTTCCCGCAATAAGGTCATTTAAGTACTTGCCCTTCGGTTCGATTACCGTGGTGCCGTCATCATCACTTGTGCCTTTCGTGACGAGCTGGTTTAAGAAATCCCAGCCGTCGAGATGCAGTTTCGCCACATGTTTCAGAATCTTTGGCGCCTTGAGTGCCATGCCTTCTGCGATGACGAGAGCCATCCCGCCGCGAACGCGGTTCGTCTCGATCCGCGCTAGATTCCGGTAGCCCTCGACCTCCTCTTCCTCGGTCGGCTCGCCATCGATGCAGATCGGGCAGTTTGTCGTGATCAACCTGACCTCCTCGTCACTTGGCGTGTACTGCAGGTTTGCGACCGTCCGGTACTTCGTTATCTCTTCCACACACCGCTCGATCTCTTCGGTTCTCGGCATGTACCTGTTGATCCCGAGTTCCCGCCGCACATAGTCAGCAACCAGCACAGATAGTGCCTGCGCAGTGCCACCAGCACTCCTGATCGGTCCTGCGTAGAAGATGCGGATAAATTCGGTGCCATCATCATTTTTTTCTATAGTAATCTTCGCAATCCCTTCTATCGGCGCCGCAACGACCCCTTCGGTCAAGAGCGCAACCGCGGCTCGTATCGCCATCTCGACAGCATCATCTCTGCTCTCAAAGACGTGGATACGCATCCCTGCGAGGTCAGCACCGAGCTGCAGCGCAGACTCTTCCCGGCTCATCTTGCGATCGTAAGCCAGTTCACGAATCCGGGTAGCAACCGGGATGCCTATCAGGTTCTCGACTCGATCCGCAAGGTCTTTTGCCATCGGGATTTCAGGGTGCGTCTCAGGGTCCATGCCGCGCAGACGTGCCTCTGATGCGATCTTGACGACTCGCTCCAAATCGCTTTCAAGAGCGTCAAAATATGAGTGCGTACTGTCAGGTGTCACGGTGCTGATATTGGTGGTTATGGGATGTAAATGTGTTGATCGATGTCCTGACACCTTCTCGCAAAGTAACTACTCAGGTATGCTGATTGGTCTCCCGATTGCGATTCTGTACTTTCTGGCATGAAAAATAACCGCTGAGGACGCAGAGGAACACAGAGCATTTAACCGTTTATTTCCCCTCCGCGTCCCTCCTCGCACTCTGCGGTTAAATTCCCGGTTTGATTGCAGTAGCTCCATGTCCTGGGTAATCCATGCGTAGTGAAGTCCCCCAATAGTTGTTTTAGGTATCTGAGTAGTTACAAAAGGAGTTGAAAAACGTGCCAGTATGTAGAGACTGCAAGTTCTACAATCCGGTAGATGATGCGGTAGGCGACTGCTTCGGTGTAGAAGTTCCCGGCGACACAGATGTCGACATCGGCCTGTGGTTCGACAGAATATAGGTAACCCTACTTTTTGTAGGGCATGGTATTTGCATACCTAACGATATATCACAGAAGTAAATCCCAAAAGGAGGTATATAAGATGAGATCACTGAAAGATGTGGAACCTGAAACCACTGTGGTTGTTAAAGAGATCACAGGGGGTATGGATGTTAAAGAGCACCTTGAGGAACT
>JAYELB010000148.1:0-3620 GCA_034717055.1 Methanobacteriota archaeon | reverse complement strand
AAGAATTCGATTATGAACTGAATATGGGGGTCGAACCTCGCAGGGACGATATCTGGAAAACCTAAAAGGGTGTACGATGTATTGACCCTAAATCATCAAATGAGGGTAACCTATGTATTGACCCTTTTTGGTAACCTATGTATTGACCCTTTCCAGAAACAAGAGACGACTACGGACTGCCAAAAGTGATGGCAGAAGAAGGATCTTTCAAACTCAGGTAAAACACTCGATTAATATATCTGCATTCATCCACGGGTTTGGGCGAAACTCTGATTTGCAAGTTGGCATCAAAAGTTTTATGTAACAAGGGGTTATGAAATATAACACAACATAATGGGCGATAACAATGGTACAAACAATGGTAAATTTGACAGAGTATGAGAACCGGGTGCTGAACATAATAAAAGCCAAGTTTGGGTTTAAGAACAAATCAGAGGCGATCAAGTTGATAATACAGAGGTATGAGGGCGAGTTTCTGGAGCCTGAGCTTAAGCCAGAGTTCATAGAAAAGATAGGGGAGCGGGAGAAAGAACCGGTAGTGCAAGTTACGGATTTCAGAAGACATTTTGGGTTGGAAGATAATGTATGACTATGCCCTCCGAAAGACCGTGGAAAAGATATTTTTCAAACTTGCAACAAAGAATCGGGAACAGTTGAAACGAATCCATAATAAGATCGAAGAAATAAGACGTGACCCACACCGTTACAAAAACCTGAGGAGTCCGCTGCAGCATTTGAAACGGGTGCATATAGACAAAAGCTATGTCCTTGTATTTTCTGTGGATGACTATAATAAACTGGTGATAATAGAGGATTACGACCACCACGATAAGATTTACAGATGGTGATTGGTACAAATCGCAACTAAAAGCTCAAAGGGCTTTTAGTTATAGACTTAGAACTGGAGCTCACAGAGTTATATTTGATATTGATGGCAATGACATGGTGGTTTTTAGAATCGGGCATAGAAAGAGCATTTACAGATAACAATACTTCATTCAAACGTCAAAAAAGTGGGGCGGTGCCCCGTCACAAAAAACGGAGCGCCGGAGTCGCTCGATTGCATCTCCTCCAATTCGTGTGAACCTGGATGTTCCCGCCCGAGATCATGTTCTTTGCCTTGTGGTACGGATCAGCCTCGGTATCGGTGCCGTTCCAGATATTGATATCGAAGTGATCGGTGCCAGCACCAGGCTCGCCGTTGTCCTTCGCCTTCACCCGGAAGGTGTACAAGCCATCACCATGTATCGTTCCTGTGCCCTGGAACTGGGCGCTCACACTGCTGATCGTCAGCCAGTCGATGCTCGTGCTCTTGAGATGGATGTCGGCATCCATGTACTGGAAGTTCAGCTTGCCTGTGGAGCTGTTGTCCTTGTACTTGGCTGTGAACCCGAAGTTGGCTTTGCCGTCCGGAAGTGTGCTCTCGTCGTCAGGATAGAACCAGCCGCCGCCTGTCGCATGACCGCCGTCGGGGTCGTAGACCACAAAGAAAACCGGATCGCTAACGTTGGTGTTGCCTGCGTTATCGGTAGCTGTCACAACCAGCATGTAGACACCGACTGCAGGCGCGAAGCCGCTGTCAACGTTCTGTGACACTTCGCTTATGTTTGTCAGGTTGCCAACGATGGTGGCAATGCCGCTCTCACTATCGGTTGCAGAGAAGTTAAGCGTCATGCTCACGATGTAGAGCCCGTAGGGCACTGGCGTTGTGATAGTGATCATAGGCGGGGTGGTGTCAGGTGGGGTACATGGAGCGTTCTCATAGCCATAAGACTCGCCACACTCTACACCGATCAGCAGGATAGTCATCATCATCATCCAGATCCGCGAATGCCGGTGCTGGATGCCATTCTACATCAACATCCCAACCTGCCTTCCTGGTCCACGCAGGACTGCTTGCGCTGCCTGTGTTCTCGTAGCCATAAGACATACCATTAGCGATCGTTAAGAATTAACCTGAACAATTATTAAGTACTATCACAATCTATTATTATATCATGGAAGAATGTGTCATCAAAAAAATATTCGAGACTATGGAAGGTCATTTGAATGAGCGACAGCAGAGACTGTTAACTGCTGCGGTAGCAGATGCCCTTGGTTACGGCGGGATCTCAACACTTTCCCGAATAACGGGCATGTCCCGTACCACAATTACGTCAGGTCGTAAAGAATTGGAAGATTCGGAAGAAATTATATAGGGGTAAAGTCAGAAAAAAGGGTGGTGGAAGGAAAAAAATTAGAGAAAAAGATCAGACATTCCGGGAATTTATAATGAAGCCCTGGCGCCTCCAGGCCAAAATCCATAACGCAGACATTATTACCAAAACGAGATAGGTAAATCACAGTGTTAGATACTGCTAATGTACGTCCAACGCCGCCTTGTACGAATAAAACGTGACCGTCTCCATGGTCAACACCCCGCGCATATCGGAAGTATTTCCCCTCTTGATGAGATTCGCTTTTGATATTCGACTATTGGGTGCTAATTAATATTCGTCCACCGCATTGGGAAATCTATCCGCCCAAGTTTCCTGTGAGCTTGTGGATGCGCCAAATACTAATTTTTCCAATACTCCCCTCTCCTGCCTGCATTTTTTAAGAATGTCCAGCCCCCTACTAAACATCTCGGTATTGTTTTGTACATTCTCCAAATTCAACAGGTCCAATGCTATAGCTTCAGCAGCATCGAGCTTTCCTCAGGAATTAACTCATCAGTTGCTCTGTTCAGATACCCCAAAAGCACATCATCGGTAGCATACTTCAAGAATTCTTTCAACTGCTCCGATGATGGTGGATCTATGTCCCGCTTCCTTTTCGATTCGATATACATCTCCTTGCGACCGGACCACTTCATTTATAGTATCAAGAGTAATGTCACACTCTTCGAATCCACGTATGTGAATGGCATTTTCCACGACTTTCATCGAAACCTCAATCTCATCCGAAGAAGTATACGGAGGACGTAGCAGGAATATCTTTTCTTCTTCTGAAACAAAACCCCATCCATCGTCTGGAGCGGCTGCAATTATTTTAAATTTCATTTTCACATAGCACCTCTAATTCCTCTATTTCAATCACGTTAGCTGCTAAAAGATTCCGTATATTTATGAAATCATCTATACGATGTTGCTTCTCGATATCGGATGATCCGCGATACATCACATCAAAGAATTGTTTTCCAACAAGAGAGTTCTCTTTTTTGCTCATTCGCACACTATTTATGTGCTTATTTAAAATGTCGTCTGTCGTTATCGCCTCGATGTAATGTTCATTACAACAGACCATGGATGCACATCCATTAGCAGAAAGTCCCTTTACATTAGTCCCATGCTTGATAACTGCCAGTAGATGAACACACTCTCTGTTTGCAACATCAGGCTTCAACCTTTCGATATCTACATGACCTCCATCCACATAGTTGTCGAGACTGTCTTCTTTTATGAACGCTAGAACCGCAAATTCTTCGGATCGTTTCCGTTTAATCACAACACAATAGTTCCCGTATTTTTTTTGTTAGACCCAGACCACCAATGTTTAATGCACCATACTTGAATCGTTCACCATATTCAAAGACTCGGTTAAACTCCGTCCTTGATTCATAATCTTTTAGACCTTTCTCC
>JAYELB010000147.1:0-3621 GCA_034717055.1 Methanobacteriota archaeon | reverse complement strand
CCAAAAATTTATCAAAATCGAAATTCACGTTAGCAAACTTGTTCAGATCATCAAAAAATATTAGATGATTCTTTTTAAATCGAGGAAAAATAAAATCCGGAAGTTTTTTTGCATCAGGTTTTATGACGTAAAAATCTGGTAAAACCAATTTCATGGCTTGATAGGCACTTCGGGTCTTGCCCGCCTTTGGCATACCAATGATTAACAGATATTTTGAATTCTTGAGATAGTTCTCTATTTCAACATCGCTCTCTTTTCGATTATATACTTCTTTATTTGCTCCAGAGGGATGCTGAATCCCAAAATCGCTTTGCTGTAGTTTTTCGGTATTTTTATATAAAACTATTTTTTTGAAATAGCGTATATAATTTATAAAAGATAAGATTTCATCTTGAAATAGTTTTCTGATCACAGCGGATATTATCAAAAATTACAGAAGCAACTATTAGCGATAGTGTCTCCCACCATCCAAGCGATATTCCTGATAAGCCCTCGACCGTTTCATTAGACATCCATCAACTTCTGCGCATCCATACGATAAAAAAAACATCACCCGCGCAGCCGATCAACCACCCGAATCGCAAAACCCGCGACCTCCACAGCACTCCTCCCGAGAATCCGCACCATCGCCTCTTTTCCGACACCGCCTGCATCCCAGATCACCTGCGGCACAGAACCAGCCTCCCTGATCGCATACTCTGCGCCCCAGTCCATTGTCTTGTGGTGCGGTGGCTCGTCCTTCCGGTCAAACGACGCAACCGTATAGCCGCACTCCTCGCAGGCAGAGACGATAGCCTCTGAATACCGGATATTCAGCGCGCTTCGCACCATTGGATCGAACTGCATGACCGCAAGGATGAGCCGTGCAATGTGCGACGATGCACCGAACTCGGCGCACCCGACTGCGCGTGCCCTACCGTCGCCGACCGTAACGATCCTTCCCCTGACCGCGGCAACATCCCCTACCGATTGTGCCGCGGGAATCGCACTTCCGATGTTGCACCCGACCTCAGGGATCAGTGATCCGAATGACTCTGAGTCCTCGATCGCTTTTACAGCGGCGCTGACATCAGCGATCGCCTGATACCGTGCT
The DNA here is from genome assembly GCA_034717055.1 of Methanobacteriota archaeon. Classification (GTDB taxonomy): domain Archaea; phylum Halobacteriota; class Methanosarcinia; order Methanosarcinales; family Methanogasteraceae; genus Methanogaster_A. The sequence goes on along the minus strand of JAYELB010000147.1, from coordinate 2,528 downwards.
GCATCATTGGTGACCCCCCGGGTCTGGTTGACAGGAGCAACTCCCCTGCCTATGCGGGATGAGTTTGCGATCGCCCTCTCGACAAAAACCTTTGCAGCGGTACACGCATCCGAAACAGAAAGTCTATTTGCAAGATACGATGCAAGCGCTGCCGAGTACGTGCAGCCTGCGCCATGTGTCCCCCCCTTGATAAGACCCCCTGCCCCCCGAATTAGTCGGGGGGACTCTATCTCGCCATTGCTGCTCTCGCAGAGCACGTCGGTGCCATCGAGATGCCCGCCAGTGATGACGGCAGCCTGGCATCCGAGAGTGACGATTGCTGCCGCAGCACGTCCCGCATCCTCGATACTCCTGATCCGGATGCCGGTTATGGCAGAAGCTTCATAGACGTTTGGCGTGACAACAGATGCAATTGGGATAAGTTCCGATATAAGCGCATCCAGCGCATCATCTGCCAGCAGCGACCCGCCTGCCTCCGCGCTCATCACAGGATCGAGCACGAACGAGATGCCCTCAATCTCCCCTGCCACAGTGCGGACGATTCCTTCAGATGACAGCATCCCGATTTTTGCATAACCGACTCTTATGTCGCTTGTTACCGCACGGATCTGGTCTACAATCACATCTTCGGGAAGGTCATAGACACGCGTCACCCCAAGCGTGTTCTGTGCGGTTACTGAGGTGATCGCGCAGGCGCCATGCATCCCGAGTGCGGAAAACGTCTTCAGATCAGCCTCTATGCCTGCGCCACCGCCGGAATCGGATCCTGCTATGGTCAGTATGCATTGCATGAACATGCTCGGGTACCCTGTGTGGTAGGAACCACAAGATTACACAGATTTCCACAAGATTTCCGGGTTAATCTTCTGTACTCTCGCGGTTTTATATGCAAATATCCGCACAATACTCGAGTATGTGACATTGCCTGAGATTATTTTTCGTTCGAAAGAGCCATCGCTGCGACGATCGAGTCAATACCATCTAACCATTCTGCAACCAGCCCATCCGGCACGTCAAAGATGATCTCTGGCATGGGCTTGCCAGATAGTATCCGTGCACCAACCGTGCTTATACATTCCAGCGATTTTTCCGGATCATCCCCCTCTGTTTCGATCGCAGTCTTGACCAGTTTAGGAAGCGCAGTCTTCGCATTGTATGATCCGCGGATATAGCATTCGCATGAAACAAGCGCGCCGAGCAGCGAAGACTGGAGCGACTGGATCATCATATCAACATCCTCGTTAATCGGGGAAACCTCAGATAGTACAACCTCACTGATGCCTGAAATTGCAGTTAACGCATTATCTGCTGACATTTTTTTCGCATTCCGTTTGGAAATGATATTCAGGCATGAAAGTATAACATCATCCATCATATTGACAAATACTTCAGTACTGTTTCCGGATTCATCGTCTATCTGGAAGTTACTCTCTTTCACGTTCTGAATCCAATTGTCCCAGCGTTCTTTTGTGTAATATTGAGATTCCTTCTCTTTTTCTGACTTCTTCATGGTAAACTTCCTTCTGTATGTGGTCTGTTATTAATGTTAACCCCACACGATATTAATATTAGAAAAGGCGATCAAGGGAGCTATATGAAACGCGCTGATGTCATATACCAGGATATGCGCTGGCAGATGCTGACCCGGAACAGGGTGGCAACACTGGGGAACCTCTCCGAACTGAAAAGCATCATCAGAGAGCATAACGCAAGCGAACTTCCGGTATCCGAACTGACTTCCAGTCTGATCGTTGCTTTGACTGAAACAGACGATACTGAAATCCTTGGCGAGGCAACTCTCGTGAGCAGGGATTTTTTGACAAAACTGACCGAGAATATAACCGAATTCCCAACCGGTCAACTTCCGGTATTGTTTGCATCCTTACAACTCTTTGCTGTCGAACCCGGGCAGTATGGACTTGAGACTACCGAGAACCCGGATTCAGAGATTAACCTGATGACCGGTAGGGAGATTAAGGATCGCAAGAGGATGCGAGGTGCCTACAGGCAGGCGCAGGACCTGCTGGAAGAGGCGAAGCGTCTGCGTGCTCTTGCCATAACAGCACTGCTTAAATTCTTTGGGCGGGCTGAGTTTTCCGGTATAGATAATTATATAAAAGATGAATTATCTCCTCTGATCACCGCTCTCAACGATGATGGGCGGTACCGACCGTTTAGAACCTCGCTTGCTGCAAACATCAGTGACAAGTTATACCGATTCGCGGAACGAACCGACGATCCTGCGCTTGCAGAACTGCTCCATAAATTAATTGGCAAAAAATATATAAAGTTCGGGACATCCGGTTTCAGGGCATTCGTAGACAAGGACTTCACCAGCGAAAGATCTGATTTCGTAACCGTTGCGATATGCAACGATCTCGAGATCTCCCAAAATAAGGGCGGGAGGCCTGTCGTGATCACTTATGACACACGGATCGGCGCAAGGGAGTTTGCGCTTGAGAGCGCGAAGGTGTTTCTCTCGCGTGGGTTTCCTGTGCGGTTTGCAGAGGAGCCATCGCCCACTGGTG
>JAYELB010000146.1:0-3642 GCA_034717055.1 Methanobacteriota archaeon | reverse complement strand
ATCTTCGTCACCATAACCAGAGTCGGTCCAGAAAAAATTAAAAAGTCTCCTTTGGGTTGTGCTCACTTTCACCCCACCCTTCGCACAAGTTTATACTGATCCGGAGATCATTTCTCTTCATGCTATATACCGTGCGTGAACTGACACAGTACATCAAGCACCGGCTTCAAGATGATCCGTCGCTCTCAGAGGTCTCTGTCAGGGGCGAGATATCGAATTTCACGCACCACACGTCAGGGCACATGTATTTCACGCTAAAAGACGAGCATAGCCAGTTAAACTGTGTCATGTTCCGTGGTGCGAATGCGAAGCTGAAATTCAAGCCTGGGACCGGGATGAATGTGGTATGCAGCGGTGATATTACGGTGTACGAGAAAAGAGGTGTATACCAACTGACGGTCTGGGATATTCAGCCGGACGGCATCGGTGCGCTCTATCAGGCATTTGAGCAATTAAAAGCGCAATTGTCTGAGCAGGGGTTCTTCGATCCCGCTCGCAAAAGACCGCTGCCGATGTTTCCAAAGACGATCGGGATTGTCACATCCCGCACAGGTGCTGTGCTGCACGATATACTAAACGTTATCGGTCGGCGGTTCCCTGCTGTGAGAATCATCCTTGCGCAGACCAGGGTGCAGGGCGAGGGCGCGGCAGCAGAGATCGCAGGTGCGATTAAGAAGTTGAACAAATTGTCGCGCACAGACCCGATCGATGTGTTGATCGTTGCCAGAGGCGGCGGCTCGATCGAGGAACTCTGGCAGTTCAATGAACTCAAGGTTGCGGAAGCGGTCTTCGGTTCGGAAATCCCGATCGTATCCGCGGTCGGGCATGAGACCGATGTCACGATCTGCGATTTCGTAGCCGACCTGCGTGCGCCGACACCCTCAGCGGCTGCTGAGATCGTAGTGCCGGACAGGGAGCAGCTCCGGCAGCAGATCGCGGGGCACAAGATCAGACTCGATTACGTGATCCGGCGGACGGTCGAGATGTCCAGGGAGCGACTGTCACATGCAGAGCGAGGTGTTGTGCATCCGAAAGACCGGATCAACCAGTTGCGGCAGTACATCGACGAACTGACACGGCAGATGCATACAACGGTTGCGCACCGGCTACAACTGCGCAGAAAAGATCTCTCCATGCTCGGGGCGACACTTCACGCATTAAGCCCGCTTAACCACCTGCAACGCGGATACAGCATAGTTTTAAGTGTGCCTGACCGGGCGGTCGTAAACACAATCGACGCCGTGACCGCAGGAAGTGATCTCTGGATACTGGTAACGGATGGAAAGATCGGATGCCGGGTACGTGAAATAAAGGAGGGCTGGGACCATGAGTGAGAATGAGGATATTACATTTGAGGATGCACTTGCAGAACTGGAAGATATCGTGCATGAACTGGAGGAGTCGGGATTAACGCTCGAAGACGCTCTTTTGAAGTTCGAGACCGGGGTCAAACTATCAAGACTTTGCAACAAGGAACTGGACGATGCCGAGATGCGGATCGAGCAACTGACTGAAGGCGAGGGCGGGTTGCGAACAGAGCGCGTGGAGATCGAGTGAACCGGCGTATCAGCCCCGGAACCTCTTCGTATGCACATAAGGGAACTCACAAATAGGTATATATTTAGCTAACCACGGGGTTCCACTGATTTCCACAAGATTAACATAGAAATCTTGTGAAAATCCGTGTAATCTTGTGGTTCCTACCACGAGTTACTCGAGCATGCACTTTTGCTACTTTATTGTTCGGTGAGCACTAAGCTTGGAATATACAATCCCTATATAGTATTCGTGGATTTATGCTCTTGTAGTTTATATATAGACTATATGTAGTTATATAATTAGATAATATCGAAACTTTTTAATTTGTTCTGGTCGGTTGAAAACATGGCGCCAACCCGGCAAATACGGGTATGACTATATGGGTGTAATCAGTGAAACCGGTGTCAATCTGTGGCTAAAATAGTATCAGCCACAGATTAACACAGATGGACACAGATTATCGGTGTAAACGACTTTTCAGATCGATAGTACTCCATTATGGCAGTTGTGGTTGCGTAAGAAAATCCGACGTTACCAGAAAGTAATAAAAAGATTCATAATATCCGGTCCATTTTCGCGGTAAGTCGGTGGTTATTGTTTCACACCACCTTTTTCAGGAAACTACATCGTTTCTTTGGAAATCATTGGAGATTGATAGGGAAACATATAATTAACATCTGCAAGAAATAATGGAAACGATGCCAGGAACAACCCTGTTGTGGGATCAAACCCTGTTCAGGCGGGGCGAACTCTTCGAATTTGATCACATCCCTGAGCATTTCGCACACCGGGATTCGCAGTTCAGATCGCTCATCTTTGGAGTCCGTCCGACGCTTCAGGGGATGCGACCGCTCAACATGCTCTGTGTGGGTCCGCCTGGTACAGGAAAGACCACGGCAGTAAGGAAGGCGTTTGAGGAACTGGACGAACATGCCCCCGGCGTGATCACTGCGCACGTCAACTGCCAAGCAAGCCAGACCAGGTACACGATATTTTCACAGATATTCCGGAAATTGATCGGACATGCGCCGCCGACTTCCGGAGTTTCGTCTAAAAAAATACTCGACGAGATTGCAAAGTATCTTATAGGGAATGAAAAGATACTGATCGTTGCGCTCGACGATATAAATTATTTATTCCACGAAAAAGAGGCAGATAACGTACTTTATTCGCTGTTGCGTGCTCACGAGACTCATCCAGGTACGAAGATCGGCGTAATCGCAATCTTAAGCGATGACAATCTGAGTTATGTCTTTGATCCGAAGGTCGGCTCGATCTTCCTTCCAGAAGAGATCCTGTTCCCAAGGTATGCGTGGAATGAGATAAAGAGCATCCTCTTTGACCGGGCAAAACTGGGATTCTACCCAGGCGTACTCTCCGAGGACGTTCTCGACGTTATCGCCGATTATACGTCGGAAGCTGGTGATCTCAGGGTTGGGATCGACCTTCTCAAGCGATCCGCGCTCAATGCCGAGGAGCGGGCGGACACGAGCATATCGGAAGATGATGTGCGGTTGGCGTACAAGAAATCCCGGATGCTCCATCTATCGCGCATGATCGCATCGCTTGGCAGTGGCGAACAGACAATCCTCATAATTCTTGCGAAGAGGGCTGAGGCGAAGGAGCAGGCAGGAGGGGGAGGAGGGGCTAAGGAAGTGGTGGGGACGGAGCAGACAGCAGGCGACCTGTATGCCGCCTTTCACGAGTCAACAGGACTTGGCTACACAAGGTTTCATGCGATGCTTCACAAACTCGCAACGCTGCGGCTGATCGACGCAGAGATCGCGACCGAGGGAGTGCACGGCAGAAGCCGCAGAATTGCGCTTAGGTACGGTTTCGGGGATGTGCTTGGCGCCATACAACCGAGATCGCTGTGATGGCAACTCGGCACCATCACTTGTGAAGTTAAGGACTCACAAACAAATAGTTGCCCCCACTATACACTCTGAAGTCACTCGTGATTATACTTCGCAACGCCACAAACTGAGCTTTTTTGCAAATGTGTTAGTGGGATGCGCTGACACACGCGAAAGACGTGACGATAGAGATGACACCCTTCGCGTCTTTGCGTTAAATTGGGGAATAAAAACGCAAAGATGCGAG
>JAYELB010000145.1:0-3648 GCA_034717055.1 Methanobacteriota archaeon | reverse complement strand
AACACCTCGTTTACAATTTTGAAGATCCGTACAACAATTCGCCACAGTTCACACCCGGCTTGCCCGCTCCCAGTAGTGCATGTACAGATCGCGGCACCACCTGCAGAATAGAGGATCCTCCCCCACAACCATCGTTGAATGATCCATGCTGCCGTCTGTGAATGGCAGTTTGAACCCGCCTCCGCGATCTGTTACCGCACCACAGATCGGAATGGTCGGAAGCGTCCTGATCTCGATTGCGCGGGGTGGTAGGTCTGTATCCAAAGTCCCATATTCGGCCACCATCGCGGAGACCTTTGCACGGTACGACTCAGGAAGGATCGCTCTGAAGATGACGCCTGACTTCGCCCTCTCAATGGCTATCGGAATTATCGAGTCCATCAAACCATCAACCATCCCGCAGTGATACCGCTCCACATTCCGCACCCTCTCCTGCATGAAATTCATCGCCTCGATTGTGCCGTTGATGAACCTGGCGCCAGAGAGGTCGCCAAATCGCATGACGAGTTCGGGGGGGATCGGTGTGGTGTCGTGTGTCAGGAAATATTCGCTGTTCTTGTGGGCGAAGTCGATTCCGGGCAGAAACGATAGCGTGAGTCGCCCAAGCGGCGTTATTGCGTAGCTTCCATCGATGAGTTTCCCGATCAAGTTCGTCCCTGAGAGTCGCTCTATCTGGCGGGACGCTTCGGATGATGTTATCCCCATCCGGTCTGCGATCTTTGTGAATGTCATGGGCGCGGTCTCAAGCGCATGGAGCATCTCGAGCCGGGTTTCGCCTGAGAGTTCGAAGAGGAGTTTTGATAGGGTCATGGTCACAGCCGGTCCGTCACGGGTTTTTTAGTCACGGTCGTATGTCCGTAGCATCGATGATACAGGAGTTGCATCGGTGCTGCAACGATTCGTATCTGGCGGAGCGGTACTTATACTTCGCACCACCACGGACTGAGAATTTTTCCAGTTCTGATGTTTTCTGTGGTCGATAGCAGCAGCCGTCACGTGTGTAGAGATCGCGGGCGTCACTCGCTTGTCTTTGCGTCGCTGCGACATTGTGACCTTGCGTTAAATAAGAGGAACTCAGGGACGCGAGGACACAAAGCCGCAAAGAATGAGAAGTCTCATCTTCCGACATCTTTTGAAAACCACAGAATCCGTCAGAATCAGCAAATATTAAGAATATCGGAAATATCGGTAGAACAATGATTAAAAACTTGAGAGCGTCGCTTACCGTATCATTCTTGGAGGCATCGAAAGTGGCAGAAGGACTGAATAAGAACCCTTCCATCTTTTTTCCTATACTCAAAGACATTTATATCAACCAACTGACACTGATACCATCATGATACTTAAACCCGACCGGCACCTCAATCACCAAAACCATTGCAATCATCTACATGTCTGCAATATATATATATTTCGAGATTGGTTGGTCTGGTGTACTTCACATAACTCACATACTTCATTAGAACCGGTCAAACACCGGGCATGAAGGTTATGAACATAAAACCGATCCGAACACGGAGATCCTGAGATCGGATACGGGAGGGGATTTCTTCGATGGATCGGTATTCGGATATCCGCACTGGTATTGTGTCTTGGATTCCTGTGGGTACTGATCGACAAGAACAAGCAGGGATGGCAGTACAAAATCGCGGGAGTGTATGTTATAGTAGCCAACCGGTAACGAATTTCCAAAACGCCAGCACGTTCGCTCACCCGGGGGCCGGGCAGGTAAGCCCACCATGAGGCATCACGAGAATCCGCGGCTGCCTGTTATCCCCCCCCTCCCCCTGCTTGGAGACTGCGGCACGAAGAGCACTTTCAACGTCCGGCATCGGGGTGAAATATGCCTTCCTTGCAAGATCATCGGGGATGTCAGAGACAAGGTAGAGCTCGACGCGCCCGGAAAGCCGCGACGTCAGCACGGCTTTGTGCCCGCCGAGTTCGAACTGATGCCCCAATCTGGAAGGAAGCTCACCGCGCGGGATATTAAGCCACCGCTCGTACACGTCATTGCCAAGGCCCTCCCCACATTCAGCGACAAGGATGATTACCCCGCCGTCCTTAACGGCATTTTTCGCATTTTCGAGTGCTTTTTGGGATTGATACAGATTTATATCCTTCGGCAGCCCACCGGGCGACGTTATCACAATATCAGCAGTCTCTGCCCGGATCCGGTACATCCGGTCAGCATAAGAAACCCCTGCACGATGCGCTTTTATGGGATCGCCGGAAACGACTGCAACGAGCTCCTTTTTGCTGTTTAATACTACGTTTAATATGAATTCTGATATGTGCGAAGTCCCTTCTTCGATATCCTGACGTACCGGACTGTCAGTTCTCCCTGACACCGCGTTAGGATGGATCATGTGCGCATGGTTCTTCCCGATGCTTGCAATCGACGAGACTCCGGGAAGCAGTGACTTAAGCCCGCCTGAGTATCCTGCGTAGTAATGAAACTCGATGCTGCCTGTGCATATCACGGCATCCGCATCAAGAACCGGAGCGAATATCTCAATCGGCGTCCCCCTGCTCGTAACCCGGACGCGTCTGCAATTGCCCGGATCATGATCGATGCACGATATGCGGCTGTAGATCTCATCGCCGACAAGCCCCCTCTGTTCAGCCCCGGTATGTCTTCTGTGCGATCCGGTCGCAAATACAATTCCGATATCGTAATCAGGAATTCCCATGTCGTTCAGATGGGAGATAAGCGGCGGCAGGAGCTTTTTTGTCGGGGTGATCCTGGTAATGTCATTTACGATGATCACAACACGATCCCCCGCGTGTACGATCTCTGAGAGCCGCCGCCCTACCGGATGGGTGAGCGCATCAACGATCGCGGATTCCTCATCCTCGACCGCGGGGAGTTCCTGTGGCTCGATGATGCCTGCAAGATTTTTGTCAGGCACTTTGACATGGACGCTTCCGTTCCCGTAAGGCAGCGATATCTTCATCGGGATTGTTGGGGGGTTCGGGGGAGTTAAAGGTTGGCTTGACCGGACATAAGTATCCGGGAAATATTGAGATTCTCTCTTACCATTTCCCTACCTATAATCTTCTTTACGTAGCCGTATCAGTCTTTTTCTCATATAACACCCACCCGGAAGAATCTATTTTTCCGTTTGGTAGTACAACTATTGTCCCATCGCCAATCTTCAAGCGAGTTTTTCTGAGTGTGACATCAATAATCTCTCCCCTGTATTTCATCGTCTCAATTTCCTCGCCGATGTTGAAGTGTCTGTCTAATAAGAGGAATATCCCTGCCACAGCATCACTTAACGCCTCCTTAACTGCCAGAGCAACAGCAAGCCCAACCAAAACTGATGCACCCATAAGCGGCATGAAAACCTCTTCTAATTTCAGTTCATGCATGGCATACATCAGAACCGCGAACCATAGACCGTAGACCACGATTCTTCGCAAGAGGTTCTGCACATCCGGGGGCAGATCGGTGGTGCCTAAGAATCCCCTGATAAGTTTTTTAGTTATGCCAATTACAAAGAGAGCGACTACCAATACCAGTATCACCCTCAAATATGGCACAGCCACCTGGTAAGAACCCGATATGTCTATCATATCCATCTGTATTACCTCGTCCATCTCATTATTTTTCTGACGCATCAGTCGCTAAACCCCGTACCTGGTACA
>JAYELB010000144.1:0-3658 GCA_034717055.1 Methanobacteriota archaeon | reverse complement strand
TGACGTGAGCCGCGACGGCAAGGTCACGTCGCTCGATGCGCTGATGTTGCTGCAGGCGGCGGCAGGAGCGATCGGTCCGTGACGCGTAATGTTTGCGCGGCAAGCCTGATGTCCCATACTTTAGTCAGGAGTGGCGGTTTGTGAGTATGAAGACACACGGCTGGACTGGAAACATTGCAACGATCGATCTTGATTGCGGGACGGTCAGACAGGAAAAACTCTCGCCGGAGGTTGCAAGAGACTTTCTCGGCGGAAGAGGGCTTGGCACATCCATCCTGTGCGAAATGATAGATCCGGGCACGAAAGCAGACGCGTTCGATGCCCCGCTCATACTTGCAGTGGGTCCGCTCACAGGCATCGCACCGATGTCAGGGCGGCATTCATTTGTCACAAAATCACCGCTCACCGGAACGATCGTCGACTCGAGCGGCGGCGGCTGGTTCGGGAGCGAATTAAAACGCGCAAGGGTCGACGCGGTAGTCATAAACGGGCAGGCAGAGACCCCGGTCTATCTCAGCATCGATGAGCATGACGTGCGCATCGAGGACGCATCCGACCTCTGGGGATTAAACGTACGCGAGACTACGAAGAGGCTGGAAGAGCGCGGTAAAGTGGCCTGTATCGGGCGGGCGGGGGAGAAGTGCGTCCGGTTCGCTAACATCATGAACGATTACGTCCATGCATGTGGACGCGGCGGCATCGGCGCTGTGATGGGGCACAAGAGATTAAAGGCGATCGTAGTACACGGAAGCTCCAAACCGAGCATTGCAGATGAAATAGGATTTGAAGAAGTTAACAAGGAGATATCACGGCTGCTGCGTGCAAGCCCTGCGCTAAAAAGTCTTTCAACATACGGGACGCCGTCGCTTGTAAGCCTGATCAATTATCTCGAGTTGATGCCGACTAAGAATTTCAGAGACGTCCGGTTCGATGTCGAGTCGATATCCGGAGATTACATCGAGGAGAACTACGAACTGAAGCGACGTTCATGCTACAAATGTTCTGTTGCATGTAAACACAGGACAAAGGAAGATATCGAGATTCCCGAGTACGAAACGATCGCTATGTTTGGTCCTGACTGTGATAACGATGATTTCGATAAAATCATGGATGCAAACCGGGTGTGCAACGATTACGGGATGGATACGATATCATGCGGCTCAACCATCGCCTGCCATCAGGAACTGCACGGAAAGACGCACGGATTATCAGAACTGGCGTCCATGATCGGAGAGCGTGAAGGAGTCGGCGACGAATTGAGCACGGGATCGAGAGAGTATGCGGACGCGGAGGGCGCAGGCGACGTAAGCATGACCTCAAAAGGGATGGAGATTCCAGGATACGATCCACGCGGCGCACTCGGGCAGTCGCTTGCGTATGCAACCTCAAATCGCGGCGCATGTCACATGCGGGCGTACATGATTGCGCCGGAGATCATCGGCAAGCCGAAACTGATCGACCGACACACCTTTGCAGGAAAGGCGGGGCTACTATGCATCTTCCAGAACCTCTCAGCTGCGATGGATTCGCTCACAGTCTGCCGTTTCTCATCCTTTGCTCTCTCGGCGGAAGAGTACTCAGGTATCTTGAGTGCGGTCACAGGAATCAGGTACACGGCAGAAGATCTACTGCGGGTGGGCGAACGGATATGGAACCTCGAGCGGATATTTAACCTGCGTGCAGGGTTCACACGTGCGGACGATACGCTCCCCAAGCGTTTCTTTGGAGACCGCGGTATCGACCGCGGCGAATTCGAAGATGCGCTGGATGAGTACTACCGCTTTCGCGGATGGGGGCTGGATGGCGTGCCTGTCGGCTGGAAAATCGAGGAACTCGGGTTACATATAGATTGATGACGCTCGCCACAAATCCATCAAAAAAGACCAGCGGCACACAAGCACCGCCGCCGCAGATCACGTCAGCAGATCTGAGACTTTTTTTTATTTGTTCTGGTCGGGTTGAACACATGACGCCAACCTGGCAAATACAAATATGATTAGATGGGTGTAATCAGTGAAATAAGTGTTAATCTGTGGCTAAAACAGTATCAGCCACAGATCAACGCAGATGGACACAGATTGTCGGTGTAAACGACTTTTTAGATCGACAATGCTCCATTATGGCAGTCGTAGTTGCGTAATACAATCCAACGTTCCCAGAAAATAATAAAAAGACTTGCATATCTTGATTGCATCCGCCGTCGCCGTCCACATCTGCGGCAGCATCGAATGGGCGGCTGCCTGCCACGATCTCAAGTGCAATCACTGCGTCCGCCATACTTGCATTTTCCGCACACCAATGCTACCGCTAGTGTTGTAAAAGCATCCATCGTAGCCATCGGGTGACATCGACGCACTCACCACGCTGTAGTTGTTGCCCGAGGTCACCTCTCTATAGTCAGATCCTTAGGCGCCTCTGCCCGCTGAAACCAATGTCATGTGGTCGATCATTATACTACAGTATGTGCCGTATAATGCAGTTTTAAGACTCATTGGCGATTTTATGTAAGTGTTCTTACGGCGGAGGCTCCAGCGCGGAGGTCCACCAAAAGCCCGGAAAAAACATCCTGACGATGATCGACAACCAAATCGTCACTCCCGTGCCCTGGATCTCGCGAGTTCAATGATTGCATCGGTCAGCTTCGCCATCGATTCACGCGTTTCTTTTCGTTCGTTTCTCATCTCATCGATGATGCAGTCCATGTTATCGGATATCCGCCCATATTTCGTGTCCAGAGTTACGAATCCCTGCAACGTCTGATCACGAAACTCCGTGATGATTTGGGTGTGTTCGTCCTGCTTCTCAAGCGTCTGATCACGAAACTCCGTGATGATCTGGGTGTGTTCGTCCTGCTTCTCAAGCGTCTGATCACGAAACTCTGTGATGATCTGGGTGTGTTCGTCCTGCTTCTCAAGCGTCTGATCACGAAACTCTGTGATGATTTGGGTGTGTTCGTCCTGCTTCTCAAGCGTATGATCACGAAACTCCGTGATGATTTGGGTGTGTTCGTCCTGCTTCTCAAGCATCTCCTCCCCAATCACCACCGATTTCGCACCTAGTTCCACCGACCGATACAGAAGCGCACCCGCCACATCCAGCCGCTCTCCGAGTTCGTCCTGCCAGTCACCTCGCTTGATCTCAAAGTACTCAAATTCGTCAGTCGCCACCTCGAACCGGATATTGAGGTCTTCGACAGATATTGGAGTTATCGGATGCTTCTCTATCTTAATATAAGTTATGAACTCGTCGAGCGTACCTTGTTTCCCTTCTGCAACGATTCTGACATCATAAGGTTTCAGATTCTCGACAAAACCGGTCAACTTCAATTTGCGGGCGATCTTCTCTACAACATCCCTATATCCAACCCTCTGAACCTCACCTTTTGCAATGATCACTGCTCGTTTCATGAGACATCTCCTTCGTTCGATCTTGTATAGTGCCGTGTTTTTATATCAAGCCACAGTCCCTGAGACTGCATTGTGTCATAATAGTCTGCTTACCGCACAAGTAGTTTTCGTGTGGATTGGCTTTGGGACGAAATTCATGAACTTGCAGATCTGCGCCAGTGCGGCACCACGTCACCAATAATCGCCAAGTACCTCACTCTCCGAATATTGTGCCCCACTAGCTTCAGCCGCGTCTCAATCTCCTTCCGCGA
>JAYELB010000143.1:0-3663 GCA_034717055.1 Methanobacteriota archaeon | reverse complement strand
ATGGGATCGGACACTCCTCTTCGAAGATATCTACCTCTCTTGCATCATGCGCACCCACAACGTCAGGGATTGCAAGCACGATCTCCCAGTCCGGGAATGGCTGCTGGAACAGGATCGATGCCGGCGGTGACTTCGATGCTGCCGACGGCTTAAATGCCCCCTTCTCGGAAAACTTGTGTCCGGAATCGAGGATGAAACCGCCGCTTTCGAACGACGCAACGCCGATGCCGGATGTACCACCGCGTCCTACTGCAATTGCAATATCTCGCACGCTCATGCCCAGATCGTACAACCGGTTCACAGCCATACCCGCGGCAAGTGCTGCCTGTGTGCCAGTGCCAAGCCCGACGTGCGAAGGGGAATCCTGCTCGATGCGGATGCGGATGCCGCAGCCCTCCGGGATGATCGCGCTCGCGCTCTCACGCATTCGGTTTGTCAGTTCTAAGTTGCCCGTGACCGTGATTCCATCTGCCGCTTCTGCAGTGATGCGGATGCCAGGCTCTTCGATCGTTAGCCCGATCCCGCCGTCCACCCGCCCGATCGATGCGTTAAGATCGATTAGGGTGATGTGGAGGCGGGAGGGTGTTGTGATCTCGATCGTCATAGGGTCTCCTCTGGCGTCTATAGTAAAGATGTTTATGGCGCCATGGTGTCCGGTCGCGTCTTGTGGTGTAACGTCCTGTGAACGATAGACTTATGGTTAGGAAAAATAATAATGGCTACACCAAATTTGTGAGGTGGTAAAAATGTATAGAAGATGGTTAGACCCATTTGAAGAACTACGCAGGATGCAGGAATGGATGAACGGGGCATTCAGAGAGTCCGGACAGATTGTGCCAGGGAGACTGCTGCCATCAGGAACTCGCGAGGGGGCGATGGAAGCCGTGACGCCGTCCATGGACTTGCAGGATATGGAAGATAAGATCGTGGTCACTGCCGATGTGCCCGGTGTTGACAAGGGAGATGTCACCGTGGAGGTTCGTGGTGATATGCTCGAGATCACGGCTGAGAAGAAGGAAGAGAAGGAAGAGAAAGGCGAGGGCTACATCAGGAGGGAGCGCGGATACTCTGGATTCTACCGCAGGATCCCGCTGCCGGCTGAGGTGGACTCGGCCAAGGTCGATGCCACGCTTAAGGATGGTGTGCTGCGGATCGAGATGGTGAAGACTGCGCCCTCGGAAACAAAGAAGATCGAAGTGAAGTGATCTTTTTCTTCTTCTTTTATTTTTTATTTGTATAATTAGATCGCGAGATCACTCGATATGGTTGATATCATGAAACAATACAAACTCTGGATCAATGGCGAATGGACCGAACCGGAGTCTGAAAACGCAATCTCAGTAACCAACCCGGCAACAGAAGAGAGAATCGCAACCGTTGCAGATGGAGAACGTGTGGATGCACAAAAAGCGATCGATGCAGCGCGTGACGCGTTCGATAACACCAACTGGAGTCAGAACCACGCACTCCGAAAGACCGTCCTCCTGAAAGCAGCAGAACTGCTCCGAAAGGACGTAGACCGACTCGCGCGCCTTGAAACGCTGGACAACGGAATGCCTATCGGCTGGGCAACGCGGTTCATCCCTGATGTGGCAGACTTCTTCGAATACTACGCGGGTTTCACAGAGCCGCTTGTTGAGGAACTTGGCACCCAGAGTACCGTCTACTATGAGCCAGTCGGCGTTGCTGCAGGGATCATCCCGTGGAACCTGCCGCTTAAGATGGCGTCATGGAAGGTTGCACCTGCACTTGCCGCGGGAAATACGATCATCCTCAAGCCATCGAGCCAGACCCCCCTAACAGCGCTCGAACTCGGCGAGATATTTGGCAGGGCAGGATGCCCGAAAGGCGTGGTAAACGTGATAACCGGAAGAGGAAGCGTTGTCGGGGCAGAACTTGCGAGAAGTTCAAAGGTCGATAAGGTTGCGTTTACTGGCGGGACTGAGACTGGAAAAGAGGTCATGAGACTTGCGTCAGGGAATCTTAAGAAGATAACGCTCGAATGCGGTGGAAAATCTGCAAACATCGTCCTTGATGACGCAGATATTGGGAAAGCAGTGAAGGGTGCGCTCTTTGCGATGTTTTTCAACGGTGGGCAGGTATGCACCGCGGGTTCGAGGCTGCTTCTGCCAGAGAGCATCCACGATTCGTTTATGGAACTGATGGTTGCAGAGACAAGACAGCTTGCGATCGGGGACGGACTCAATGATCCTGACATGGGGCCTGTGGTGAGTCTTGAGCAGATGGAAAAGGACTTAAGATATATCGGATACGGGCTCGAGGATGGTGCAGAACTCGCAACCGGGGGTGCGCGTCTCGACCGGGCTGGCTACTTTGTCGAGCCGACGATATTTGATCGCGTGGACCCGGAATCGCGCATCGCACAGGAAGAGATATTCGGGCCGGTACTGTCTGTGCTCACGTACAGCGATGAGGCCGAAGTTATCGAGATTGCAAACGGTACAAAGTATGGGCTTGCCGGAGCGGTCTGGTCAGAGGATGTTTCTCGTGCGAAGAGGGTTGCAAGCCGCATCAGAGCAGGGACTGTGTGGATCAACACGTATCACGGAGCTCCGAAGTATGCACCGTTTGGCGGGTATCGCGAGAGCGGGATTGGGCGGGAGCTTGGGATGCAGGGTCTCAAGAGCTACCTCGAAGTGAAGCATGTTATGGTCGGGTGACCGCGGCGTGGTTGCCGATTTGGGTATGCATCGCCAAAGTCACGGGGGATAAAACAGGGAATTGATCGAGGAGGGGCGGAGACTCTCGGTTCTCCGCGCTCTCTGCGGTGAAAACCCGGTGGCAGGTAACCACGTGCTATTTAAGCGTATTGGATTATGCCATCTACTATGATGTACTATCCTACGTCAGGGTGGTGTACATATCCTGGCCTTACCACTTACACACTCAACCTCATGATCGCATCAGCGAGATCGCCGCCAGCATCTTCGAGTGCTTCGCGTGCCGCATCTTCGCTCGCACCGGTCCGCTCGATCACGAGTTGCACATCCTCCGTAGGGATCATAAGTTCCCTTGCACGCTCATGTGGCGTTCCCATCAGCTGGTAGGTCTTCGTGCCTGCCGCATCCATGATCGAAACCGCGGCATCATCAAAGACGATCTCCGAGTCAGCGGTTCGTATGATCACCTCTTCCACGTTCTCGATCTCTGTTACGCTGATGCCCATCTGCTTCATCATCTGCTTCATTTTTCGTGGGCTCATGCCCTTCCCAAGTCCTGGAAACATTTTTTTACACCTCTTCTATCTCTCGATTCATCTCGATCCGTACTATGGTCTATGGTTTCGGGTGGCATATAATGGTAACGAGATCGCCTCGTCCTCAGGATGTACCTGGTGTGTTCTGCCGGATGTGCGGGATTCAAATACCATTTTACCGCTAACTAAAATTTTATCCTGCGCCGCAATTTACCAGCAATTGAGGTTTTGTCAGGTATCGTACGCCGGTATATCCAAAACCATGGAGCTCATCTTCCCAAGGGGAAAAAGCACAATATGGAACACATTCACGGAGTCAGTCGAGAAAACATGCATCCCGCCCGTGCATGATATTCAGATTGTCCACTACGACGAACAACATCTACAAATATCCGGAATACCGAAATATCGCCTAACATTGCTTGATGACGTTACAGGTCGCCCAA
>JAYELB010000142.1:0-3707 GCA_034717055.1 Methanobacteriota archaeon | reverse complement strand
ATTGTACGAATGTCATGGATGTGGAGCGTTATCGGATAACTTTGCTAGTACTTACCCAAAGTTGTATGAATATTAGTATACAAAACCGCGAGATTACACAAGATTAACACAGAAATCTTGTGAAAATTCGTGTAATCTTGTGGTTCCTACCACAAGTTACTCGAGCAGGTACTTTTGCTACTTTGTTGTTCGGTGAGCACTAAGTCGATGGTTATTGTTCTACACCACTCCTCTAGGAAACTACATCGTTTTTTGGAATTGTAAACCTCCCTACTATTACTTTGTCAGATTAACCACGCATTCAGGCGCTTGATGTTGGTTTTGTTTTCCAAACGGTTTGGGGTCATGTCATCGCCCGTTATTGATTTGTCTGTAATGTGACAAAGTAGGACCAACCTCACAATCTCAAACGTATCACTTCCAAACGAGCGAATCGGTAACGGTAACGCTCTCCGGGGTATGCGTATGGGTGATGGTTACGGCGGACAGTGACCGTGACATCCCTGAACGTACTGAGTACAATAATTGGTGGGAGTTGTGGGTTCCGTGTGGCGACGGAGGGGGATGTGATACAGGAGATGGCGATGATGGGGATGGTGGTAGATGATTGTGGTGACGGCTTCGCTCGCTACGCTCACAGTCACGAATGGCACGGATGAACGAATATCACGAATCTATGCAGGATTCGGGAATATGAATAGATAATGAGTAGAACATATTATCGGAATGATGAATATATGCTCATGTAAACTGATGCAAAGAGTAACAACAAGTAGTACCAAAATCTATATATACCTAATGGTCATAGCACCTATCGATAATGACTGATACTGCAACATTGCTGGCATACTCAATCCCGAATGCGCTGCAGCAGATAATCTCTATAGTTTCAGCAAACCTGCTTTATCCGGTGATGATCGTGCTGATCATCCTGATTGCAGGAAGTATGATCGAGCTTGGTGGATTCCTGTTTGAGTGGCGCAACCGCCATCGCGATCTCGGAAGTATGGAAGAGGGTGCAGTCAGGGCGAGGGCGAGACTGGAACAGAGCGACCCGGAGGGCGCGTTTGGCATGCTCGGGCAGAGCTGCTCAAATTCATTTGTGCACGAGTTTTTGTACCGTGTCGCTTTCCTGCACAGGGGGTGTTCGGATAGGGGGATGCTTGAGGTGCGGCTGGAAAAATTGCTGCAGGACATCAACTTCGAGATGACAAAGAAGCTCGAACGCTCAAGGTTTGTTGCCAGGGTCGGACCGATGTTCGGGCTGATGGGGACTCTGATACCGATGGGTCCCGCGCTACTCGGACTGAGTGCCGGCGACATCGACACGCTTGCCAACAATCTGGTAATAGCATTTGGAACAACCGTAGTCGGGCTGATGGCTGGAGCGATCGGGTTCATGGTCGCAACCGTCAGAGCGCGGTGGTACAAACAAGACATCAGCGATATCGAATATCTTTCCGAGGTACTCTTCGGGAGTCCGGAACCAAGCTCCGGTGGCTATAGTGGCTATGGTGGTCATAGTGCTGCTGCTGGGTATAGCGTGCCAGCGACACCGATGCCAGAACCTGTACCAGCACCGATGCCAGCACCAATACCGGTTGTACGTTCGAGACCAGACGAGAACGATCGTCTCGGCGTCATCGGAACGATCGTCTCGAGATCGGGGGAGTCTGTCCACCGCGCCCTGATATTCAACAGATCCGGACTGATCAGTGCGAAAACCGCGGGTTCGGTCGTTGCGAACTCCGCCCTCTGGATGGGGGTGATCGTGATAGTGAATGTAGTGATTATCGTCGCGATGAATGTCGGCGGACTCAACGTGCCATTTAATTATTTATTACTTATTAATTTATTTATATGTGCACTGTTCGTTGTTACGATATACTTGACAAAGGGGCGTGCAAAGAGTAGATCAAGAGACCTTGAAGGGATGCCCGCGAACAAAATCCTATCTAACGATGGATCCAATTTCGAGGTTCCGTATTCGGATATCAAGCGCATAGAGATCGATAAATCCCGTAATATCAAAATCCTTGCAGACGGCGAGTGGATTGAGATGGGGCGTGTCGAAAAATCGTCTATTGGCGCTATGGGAGTTTTGCACGCTGTTCTGCAAGATAGGGTTGTTGAGGTGTAGACTTATGAGATTCATGAAAAAAAGAACGGAAACTTCCGACGAGGACGATGACCCATTATCAGGTGTTGCGAATCTCTTCGATGTGGCGATGATCTTTGCAGTCGGGCTCCTCGTCATGATGATGATGTATGTCAACATGCCTGAGCTACTCACGAGTCAAGACGTCACGAT
Source organism: Methanobacteriota archaeon (assembly GCA_034717055.1). GTDB lineage: Archaea > Halobacteriota > Methanosarcinia > Methanosarcinales > Methanogasteraceae > Methanogaster_A. Next base: position 1,396 of record JAYELB010000142.1, on the reverse strand, counting down.
CGTTAAGAATCCGGGGCAGGATGATATGCAGATCATCATCAAGAACGAGACTGAGATCGAGGTCCTGAACATGACCGATGAGACGACCACGTCAATGGGGAAACTGGTCGCCAGTTTGTATGAGACCGAAGGCGGCGCAACCGTGTATGTTGAGGAGGAATGACGGTTGGGTAGTCGGCTGGCACGGATGAGACTTTTTAATTTTTTTTCCAGGTGGACTCTGATCATGGCGAAGAAGATTAACCACAGAGGATACGGAGGGCACAGAGAGAGTTGCTGTTTTCTCTGTGTCATCTATACTCTCTATGGTTTTCCGATCCCATCCCTGGAGATAATAAGATGTCTAGTACGGATCGTCCTGATATGCGCCGCACTGGTGGCATTGACATCGGTACTGATGCAGACGGCATCCGCCCTCAATGCGAGCGATTACGAGTACTGGACCGATGTCGGGAGTGCTGCGCTCTACATGGGCGATACTTATGAGGTGAGCGGCTACACAGTCAAGTTTGTGGATTATGAACCAGAGACTGATCAGGTCTGGATATCGCTGTGGCGTGGGGATGAGTTATTAAACGAGTCCATACTCAACGCGTCATGTGTGGCTAATAAGACGACCTATGGCGACTGTGACTGGTTGGATGAAGAATACTGCTGCGATTGCTTTAACTGGAACGATGAGATCGCAATCGAGATCTACAACGAAACCGAGGATAGTCCGGAATCGAGAAACCCGAGTTACTGGGAGAACCCCTTAATCAACATCCGGTTCCATGAGCGGGCAAAGCCGGAGATATCGCTTGAGATCGAGACCAACTGCGAGGCATACACTGCGCGGGACTCCGAGATCCGCATCATCGTTACGATCGAGAATGACGGGGAAAACGATGTAGACCTCAAGCACGTGGATATCACAATCGATCCAGGCGATCTTTCGGCGATCAATGATCTTACCAGACATTACAGCAACCTAACGGTTGACGATGACGAGAAGATATTTCACACAACATTGCGGGTTCCATCAGGGGTCAGTGACCTTGAAGGCGAGTTGTTCGAGATCGTTGTCAATGCGACCGGGTTTGATGAGGAGGGCGTTATGTATACGGAGTCCGCGTCAACCGAAGTCATTGTTCTGCCGAGATTCGATCTCACGGTCAGGAAGACGGTAAACAGCCACATATCGATGGATCGGGCGGTGTGGGTACGCATCGATCTCGAAAACATTGGAAAAGAGAGTCTCGATATCGAATTAAACGACACCGTCCCTGATGGTTTCAGACTCTGCGGCAACGAGAGCCCGCCCTGGAGGTTTAATATCACGCCATCCGAGCGTGTCCGTTGTTCATATCACATAGAACCTGTAAGACCCGGGGTGTTCGAGATTCCGGGAGCGGAA
>JAYELB010000141.1:0-3723 GCA_034717055.1 Methanobacteriota archaeon | reverse complement strand
ATGAAATGCATGCCGTAATCAGATGCCAGTCCAGCACACAGTCTCACCGCACCCCCGCGCCCGCTCTTCCCCGAGCAACCCCAGGAGGCGCTCGCGTATCACATTCACTTCAACACCAGTCCTCAGTCGAGGTCTCTCAAGATCGACCTTCAAGATCTCGCGGATCTGTCCGGGTCTTGCAGATAACACGACCACCCGGTCAGCGAGATAGACCGCTTCATCGATGCTGTGCGTGATGAAGAGCACGGTCTTTCGTGTCACCCCCCATATCCGCAGCAGTTCGCCTTGCAGGAAGTTTCTTGTCTGGGCATCGACCGATCCGAATGGCTCATCCATCAAGAGCACCAACGGATCATTTTGCAAGAGCCCTTGCAATCGCAACCCGCTGCCGCATCCCTCCCGAAAGCTCATACGGGTAACTACGCTCGAACGCTTCCAGCCCGACCAGTTCCAGGTATTTCAGCGCGAGCCTGTGCCGCTTTTTCTTAGATCCACCAGAAACTCTGATTATGGGGAAAATTTTGTTTGGTGCATACTGCCAGCATATTATGCAAATAATTAATTAGATATAATATACAAAAACAACATGTTTTTTAAGAAAAACTATTACAATTTTATCTTTTTTGCTGTTTCAAGTCGTTGATGACATGGAAAATTTTCAAAATGAGAATTGTTGCACTGGTGCGGGCATGCGAGGGCTCGGGGTTGGACTGGTTTATCCCGACTTTCGGCGAATTGAAATATCCCGTCCTTTTATCGCCACAGTACACATGTAGAATTACCAATGATAACGACGCGATTGAAGAATGGATATTTGAAAAGGGCAGAACGTGTCGTACCCGCGCGACACCTTTTGGGCTATGATTTACGTTTCACCGAAGATCAAGGTTTATGTTGCATGCGGGGCAGTATCATTCTTACAGGGTGGATCGGGTGTTCTTTGATGGGATGGAGTTGCCAGAGGCTAGGCATGATCCGGATGTCGGGTCGAACACGCTTGCGGGAACCTAGCCAGAGAGGATATTTGAGGGGGCGAGGATAGTGCTTAACAGCAAGAGTGACCGGAGGAACCCGTTTGGGGATGGGGCTGGAGAGAAGATTATGGAAATATTAATAGATGGGAAGATTCAATTAATGAACGATATGGTTTCGAATCTTCGAAAGACGTAGTCAGGAATATGGATTAAAAGAATTACAAAAAGGTGATATGTTGATGGATATAGACGTAGTGAAAGAAGGTATAAATAGCCTTGTACGAGCAGGATATTATGAAAATAGGGACAAATTGTTCGACGATGCGTTCAGAACGATGTTGGAGGTGCGGCCTGCACTAAAAACAGAGATGGCAATCGAATTATACAAGGGAGGGAGGATATCATTGAGCAGGGCAGCCGAAATTGCTGGCATGTCTATAGAGGGGTTTAAAAATGTTTTAGAGCAGAGAGGGGTAAAAATAATTGTTAAAGCACCTTCAGAGGATAAGATCAGGAAGGGAGTTGAGTTGATCATTGGATAGGGTAAAATCATTCTGGACACTGATGTGGCAAGTGTGTTTGCAAAGATAAAGCGATTGGAACTGTTAAAGAGGTTATTCTCAAAGCATCGTATTGTAATAACGCCTGAGATCTATGAGGAGTTAGCAACTTCACTGGACTACGGATATACATTTCCACTGGATATATTCAGATATTTTGAGGTGTTGTACCCATCAAAAGAAGAAAGTAAGGAATATCAAAGATTGCTAATAGAAAAGAGGCGATTGGGGAAGGGGGAATTGGAGGCAATAAGCATTTGCAAGCACAGGGGGTACGTATTCTCTTCGATAGATAGTGCTGCGTTAAAATTTGCTGAGGAGGATGGTGTTGAGACGATATGGCTACATTCCATACTCAGATCATTATGGGGATCGGGTCTGCAATCGAAAGATGAAGTCCGGAATATTATAACAGAGATTGGGAAGAAAGATAACACGAGGATAAAAGATGTTGAAACGATATTCAGGTGAATGTTGTATGCAAGGGGGTAGACGGTAAAAAGGGGTGCAGAGAATGAGTATGGTGGAAAATCGATGATAGGGAAAAGTATCCCGGAGATTATCAGGATGTTAACGGTGGTGCAGGCGTGTGAGCGGCGGGGGCGGACAGGAGTGCAGAGTTGTAGGGGAGGAGAACTTTTAAAGACCTTAGTTTGAAAGTTGCATAAAAACGAAGGCTCCGCCACCCGTTTTTGTTGCCACTAACAGATTCTGTACATGTTTAGCTGACCACGAGATTACACCGATTTCCACAAGATTTCTGTGTTAATCTCGTGTAATCTCGTGGTTTTTCCACCCCAGCTAAACACAATACCGGATTCCAAATAATCCACCCCCTCATCTTCAGAGATTCGCCCCCTCCATGACATCGCCCAGTCGTAACATCGCAAACAATCTCATCTGATCCACGTCCATGGTCTTGAAAACAAACTTTGCTTCACGATCTACCGATTTCACCAGCGTAATCCGGATATTTTAAGGGGGCTAACAAAAAGAAAGAATTAGGGAGAGATTTCAGAGGATGAAGCGTAGAACGTAATGGACTCGATTCTCCTTGATGTGGATAAAAGAATAGCAAATGATGAATTACGCATCCCCCGGTCGAAGAAGAACTTATGCCGCACATGAACAGGTGCATACGCCACCGTAATTTCTTTATTATTCAATATATACTTATAAAAGTTCACAATAGTAGATTAGAAGTACTGGCACCGAATGAACGAGATTGTTTTTGTGCGTGGTGGCGTGGATCGGCAAAGGTGGTAATGATTGTGGGCACTATGAATCACTTGCGGTGCTTAACCACACACAGATGAATAGAGGCAGACATGACGGACCGGATCTCCGAACGATCGGTCTGTGATCGATGGGAGACTTGCGTATAACAACACCAAAAAAACGGACACGATCAGGCGAAATCGACCAAAGTGTGATTGAACGGAGACTTTTTAATTTGTTCTGGTCGGTTGAAAACATGACGCCAACCCGGCAAATACAAATATGATTAGATGGGTGAAATCAGTGAAATCGGTGTTAATCTGTGGCTAAAATAATATCATCCACAAATTAACGCAGATGGACACAGATTAGCTGTGTAAATGACTTTTCAGATCGGTAGTGCTCCCTTATTGCAGTTGTGATCGCGTAAGGCAATCCGACGTTCTCAGAAAATAATAAAAAGACTCATTGAACTGGACTATACGCACAAGCCACCTCGAGATCGTGCAAATATGAGATCATCGCCATCCATAGCAGTACAACATTAGAGAACCCGCGCCATCAAACATCGGCACACAGACTGGGCAAAGGTTCGAGTTAACACTGTACGTAGTGAATTTTACTGATGCGCAGGCACAGGGAAAAATGTGGAAGATTACACGTTGAGAGCATGAAATGTGCGTCGCAATCAGATGCCAGTCCAGCACACAGTCTCACCGCACCCCCGCGCCCGCTCTTCCCCAAGCAACCCCAGGAGGCGCTCGCGTATCACATTCACTTCAACGCTAGTCCTCAGTCGAGGTCTCTCAAGATCGATCTTCAAGATCTCGCGGATCTGTCCGGGTCTTGCAGACAACACGACCACCCGGTCAGCGAGATAGACCGCTTCATCGATGCTGTGCGTGATGAAGAGCACGGTCTTTCGTGTCTCCCCCCATATCCGCAGCAGTTCGCCTTGCAGGAAGTTTCTT
>JAYELB010000140.1:0-3723 GCA_034717055.1 Methanobacteriota archaeon | reverse complement strand
GCATCAGTAGGTCTCGCACCGTCTCATCACCCTCGATCAACAACACACTCATCGGTAACATCGCAAGCTCGAACCACGGTGCTGGTATTTGCGTATACGGTTATTCGAATAACACCACGCTTATGAAAAACACCGCGAACTCGAATAAGGATAATGGCATCTATCTGTTTTCTTCGGGCAATAATACACTCACTGGCAACACCGTGAACTCAAATAATGGTGATGGCATCCACCTATCTTCTTCGAGTAACAACAACATCACATGCAACGGGGTACAGAAAAATACTCGGAATGGCTTCTGCCTATTCCGGGAAAGCACTGACAACAACATCAGTTACAATAACATCATCAAGAACGGCAACTACAACAAAACGAGCGGTGGATGGCAATGGCAGGTCTACAATGGACAATCCACCCCATGTGAAGTGAAGCACAATTACTGGGGTGCCGGAATGAACAACACCACAATCGATGCGGGCATTTACGTTGAAGGGAACTATGAGGGTGGGGTGGTGTTCTATCCGTTTGAGATCTATCCCATCTCCGGTATTCCGGTCACAGAGGAAACGCACACATTCACCACCGCGGATGCCGCGATTGCGCTTGAAATTGCTAGTGGAATCCATGAATACGATCCACTTTGGGACATTAACCGCGACGGGCATGTGACGTCCATCGACGCGCTCATGATCCTGCAGGGGGTGGTCAGGTGAATATGGGTTGATTGGATTCTAGATGGAAAACTATCCCGAAAAATATGAATTAACGTTCTTATAATCGAATTCATCCTCTGAGAGTGTGTTTCTTATGAAATTAAACAACTTCACCCTGATCTCGCGGTCAAGATTCGGATACCACACAGGGCTTGCCACCACGAGTCCGCGAAACGCGTAGAATAGCTGGATAACCTTCAAGACATCCCAATCTCCTGTCTTTTCCAGATAATTCTCCATGAACCGATCGTATATCCTTTTATAGTCATGATCCATCCGCCCGTGCTCCTGAAGCGAGTAGAAGATGTAGTTGGTAGCCATGCTCGATAGGTCATCTGCTGCCTCGCCCCATTCACCGCGGCTCCGGTCAAGTACGGTAAAGTCAGTTCCTTCCCGAAACATCACGTTCCACGGATGGAAATCGCCATGAACCATGCACAACCGATCTGTTCCGGATTTTAGCTTCCATCGCCAGTCGACACATGATCTCTCGATCTCAGCAAGTTCCTTTTTTGTGATAAAGTCGAGATCATCAGGATAACTGTCCATCAAGCCCATGATACACTCGCCATGCCCTACAAGGTCCCTGATCCGCCTTACATAGAGTTCCCGGCTATCATGCTTCCGGGCATGGATGTCAGCCAGATAACCCGATAATGCACTTGCCCGCTCTATGTCCAGTTCGGTTGCACCATCTGAGCGGATCCGCTCAAGATCAAGGAAATATTCAACACCCGAAACCTCATCCATCAGCAGAAAATACTCCTCAGCGTCGCCTGCCGACTTGAGTCTCCCATCGTGCGTGAAATATCCACAATCGATCGATCGCACGTGCGCCGGCAGTTTGCCAAATGTTGCATGCTGCCAGATCAGAATCTGCGCCCGGTCAGAGAAATGATCGTGACCGAAACCGCCCTCGGTCCGCATGGCAGAGAGGACTGCGGTCTTGGCTTCGCCGTCTGCCAGAAATCTGATGAGGAGCGGTTTGCCGTATCCGAACTCTTTGAGTCCTTCTTCGGTCTCGCCGAGTTTTCCTGTGCCTGTTACTACAATCTCCTTTTTGTACACCTGTTTCAGGTACTTGGCGATGTCGTCTGGTTTCATGGTATTTATCTCCTCTTATAACTATGATGTAACATCTTTTGCGTAAGTTATAACGATTATGACATTTCAAGCCGATAAATACTCCGGTCTATGGTGCGGTGAAACCCCAGCGTGTTGGCAGGGATGATCTGGTAGTCGCTGTTAAGGTCACCCTCGCAGGGTTCGCAGTGCACCGTGACCGCCTCAGTCGTGTTAAGTCTTGTGCAGTCCGTTAGCGATACTGTGGAGTGTATTCTCGCCTTCCGTGAGCGTGGTGTTTGCGCTCCAGTTGTCAGTGCCATTGGATGGCTCGCCGTTCACTGTTACCGGCGATTCCTGATGCGCCAGAGGCTGTGCCAGTGATTGCGATTGTAAGGATGTGGGTGGCGGTGTCTGCTTGCGCCGATGCAAGATACAACCTCACACCATTTTGCCCAGTTTCCTCTCAAACTCGCTGAGATCCTTCGCGGTCACTGCAAGCTTGATCAGATCATCGAAGAGAGAACCCCTTTCCCGAAGGCTGCGTATCCGCTGGGACAATCGGTCAGGAACCTGATTGAAACGTGTTACAAGTACAAAGAGGATATCCTTTTCTCTGCCGATGGCTACACCTTCTTCCCTTCCAATGGATACACCCTCTTCAAGTGTCTCCTTGTAAAATGTTGACTGTTTTAAGAGTTTATCTCCTATCATTTCTTTCACCACCTCTGGGGGATATTTTAATTCTGCCAATACTCGCGCGCATATATAACACTCTCTGTCCAGATAGTTATGTTTTATTGCGTAATCCAGATTCCGAACGCACTCATTGATATCGGCGCCAGCCATCAAAAACGTGAGTGGGTACAGTCCGTAGAGTTCTTTTTCGAATACCTCTTCCGAAACGAGTTCCCATATTCGTTTCACATCGTAGTCAAACGTCATCACATGCTTGTTCCTGACAGACGAGGCGTATCTGCCTTTGACAGGCACGCCTTCCGGGGTGAGATACAGCACAATGGGATACACAGGCAGCTTATGTTTGGTGAGAATCCGTCCGTAATACGAGACCATGCGCACAGGCATCGATGAATCGTGCGCTGTCTGAAATTCGATGTGGACGATGAAATCTCCTTCCTCGTCAGATACTTTTGCGAGAAAGTCAGGTCGGTGTTCCGTTGCAGGAAGAGATTCCGAGATCGGTTCAAGATCGAGTCTTTTGTTGAATATGAGTGTGGTCAGGTCTCCAGGAAGTTTTGGAGCGAGGCATTTCATTGTGGAGTCGTATTTCATCGTGTGATCTTTGGATGCTTTTTGGCTTGTGGGCGATAAAGGTGATGGCTTCGTTTGTAATTATATCTCGATACCATCAGCCACCGCCTGCATGATCATCAGAGCATCAAGGGATGTGATGGTGCCATCGCCGCTGACGTCCGCGGCTGGCAGCGAATGGGTGGATGCGAGGTCTTCTACGTGCTAGAGCGCGATTGCGCCTGCCGCCGCCCGCAGGATCATCAGCGCATCGAGCGAGGTGATGCGGCGGTCACCATCGACGTCTGCCGCGGGATCCCAGCCGCCGGTGGCTGCGAGGTGGAGCGCGATTGTGGCGTCGGATGGGGTGATCTGGTTGTCGCGGCCCGAGGTCGTCTAACTGCTGCGGCGGTCCATGGATGCATGAATGCGTAAGCAAAGACGTTGTCAGCGGGAAGAGGTCGGTGCTAGGGTGATGAAAAGATGCGTCTACCTCAAACTGAATCGGTCACATTTTTGTTCCGTTTTGGTACTGGGACAAAAACATCGCGCCAGGTAGATTGAACTGACTGCCACTGGTTTTTCTTGCACCGCGAAGGAATTGGACTGATATTCGGGGTTCATAATCGGACTAACGGAACTACTACACCAAAATGATCCCATTTTTGTTTCGTTCAGTACTTGATGCAAAGATCTT
>JAYELB010000139.1:0-3726 GCA_034717055.1 Methanobacteriota archaeon | reverse complement strand
GGAGTGGCGCGTTTTCGCTCCAGTGGACGGCTGTCGGTTTTAAGTGATTTTGTAACCCCCACAGCGTCCACAACAACAAAATGTGTCTTTGCTGAAATTGTCGAGGGAGTGACTTTTTTCAGGTCATCATAGCCAAATGTACGGGTACCGCGTCCTTTCATCTGCTCAAAGTAGTTTTTGCTTTTCACATCGCGCATAAATAGCAGACATTCAAGGGGTTTAACATCTATACCTACAGAAATCATAGCCACGGTGACAGCAATTCTCGGATTATAGGAATTTCTGAACTGGTTGAGTACAGATTTTACGTCCTCTTCAGTTTTATAGGTAACTTTCTTACAAAATTCATTGCCCTCATTAAATTCTTCTCTGACTATCTGAATAATATCGTCGGCATGGCTGTCGGTTTTGGCAAAAATTAGAGTCTTTGGGACTTCTTTTCTGCCCGGAAAGATCTCAGGAAGTTTATCTTTAAAGGCACGGATGATATTCCTAATCTGACTGAGATTCACAATATCCCTATCCAGATCTTGTTTAGAGTAAGAAACATCTTCATCCAGTTGTTCCCACCGTCTCCTTCTGCTCAGCCTTTCTCGTTTATCTACATACTCACTGGCTTTTATCTTTGCTCCGTGTTGTGAAATTTCGGTCTCAATAGTGTAAACATCGTATCCAACATTTACACCGTCTGCCACAGCTTCTTCGTGGGAATATTCACTTACAACATTCTCATTGAAAAATCCGAAAGTTCTTTTATCCGGTGTGGCGGTTAACCCGATAAGAAAACCATCGAAATAATCAAGCACTTGTTTCCATCGGTTGTATATGGAACGGTGGCATTCATCAATTACAATAAAATCAAACTGTTCTATCGGTATCTTTTCATCATAAACAACCGGCATAGGTTTTTTTGGTTCCCATTCGTTCTCATTCGGATTTTCATCCTCCACCTCTTCATCCAGTTTCTCACCTTTCAAAATAGAATAAAGCCTCTGGATAGTACTGATGCATACCTGGCTGTCCGGCGCAATATAGTTTGAGCGCAACCGTTGAACGTTATATAGTTCAGTAAATTTGCGGTTATCGTCAGATGGCTGATATGCCATACACTCCTGTTCTGCCTGTTCTCCAAGGTTTCTGGTGTCAACCAGGAATAATATCCGTTTTGCATCGGCAAATTTCAGTAAACGGTAAATAAATGTGATCGCTGCGTAGGTTTTACCGGCACCTGTAGCCATCTGGATCAAGGATCGTGGCTTGTTTTCCTTGAAGGATTTTTCAAGATTTTTAATTGCATTTATCTGACAGTCTCTTAAACCGGACTGCGGAAGTTCGGGAATATCTTGCAGTCTTGTTCTTAATGAATTGCCCTCCTTCAGCCATGCTTTAAAAGTTTCAGGTCTATAAAAAGTAAATACAGGTCTTGAACGCGGGCGCGGATCTTTACAATCGGTAAATCGGGTTAAAGTTCCCGTACTTTCGTAAACAAATGGAAGCGGATCGTTGTCCAGATATTTGAGATTACTTTTTGCATAAGATTCCGCTTGGGATTCATGAGATGTAATTTTATACCCCTCTTCTTCTCTTTTTGCCTCAATTATTCCAACAGGTCTTCTTTCAACAAATAATACATAGTCAGCGGGTCCCACGTCAGTCTGATATTCACGAACGGCAATACCAATGCTCGCATCCCAGTCAATTTTACCATTGTCCTGCACTGCCCATCCTGTGGCATGGAGCTGTTTATCAATGTTGTCTCTTGCTATCTGTTCAGGAGATTGGTTTATAGATCCGTACATATCTTACTTCTCCAGACTTATGATAGAGTCCAACAGGCTTTTAATCCGCTTAACGTCCAATTACCCACACGCGTATACATCTCTGTCGTCTTTGAACTTTTGTGCCCAAGTAATTATCAGATATATCCCCTATCAGCACCAATCTATAATAAACGTGTTGCGAGACTATGCATGAGAGAATGAACCGTGACACTCTTGTTAATACGTGACTTTCGGGTATCTGGATTTTGCTGCCAACCTAACTGAGATAAAACATCTACATGCCAAATCTTATCGCGTGTCCATCAGGATCGCTGATATTCATTGTGTTCAATATGCGAAGACCTTTGTTAAGTTTATCCGTAACTACCCACCTACACACAGCCAGATGGTATAAATGGATGCCCTCCAAGTGCATCTTGAATCGCATCGAGCACATGATATCCGTTCTTTCGCACTGTGGATATATACCCAGCAGAATATCACAGAACACATGGTAGACTGCCATCGCCCTGACCCGATCACCATATTGCACAGATGCAGTGACGTCCGGAGGAAATAAAGCCATGTTGCGTGCGTTACAATGAGGACACGTCTTAACCTCTGCTTGATGTTCCGTCACCTCGATTTTTACGGGCGGAATGTCAAAGACCTGCCGCTTCTGATAATCATCCACTTCAATATCTTCGAGAGTTGCGCCGCACACTGTGCATCGATCTGCAACACGCACTTCTATGTGATCCGGCTCTTCCACAGGCTCCAGTGTGCGACCAACATGCCCCTCCTGCCCAACCATTCTTCTTGTTGCCCGGCAACCTCCTGGCTTTTGGTGCGAGGCGTCTTTTTAAGCCCATCGCTATAAGGGGGCTTGCTGCTGTTTTTACTGTTCTTGTTCAGCTGATCTTGCAGGGCATGCAGTTGATCCTGTAGAGTCTGTAATCCCCAGGTGAGATAATCGAACAGTTGGAGGGTAGCCCCTTCCCCTTGATGGTAAGCAGCACGAATCTCATCGCGGGTTTAGGTATACACATTGTATTCCCAATCCATCAAACGAAATGTTTTATTCACAACCATTGCGATGTGAAATATAATTTCATTAATAATAAATTTTGCGGTGGGGGGCGAGTAGTTACCTTCTTTTTAGCACATTGCATCAAGGATGGAAAGATAGAACTCCAAACACTTATTCAGTCCTTTTTCATGCTGGGTGGATCAGTAACTGAAACAACGAGTGAAAGAGTTGTCACATTGAATAGAAATCCAAAAGAACCAGACATGATGGGAAAACTGGCTTTAGGCTTAGATGTTTTGTATGTGTTTAGCCAAGGCGAAAAACCACGAGAGTGCCGAGATAAATCTATACTCGCCAGCTGGTGAAAATCCAGCCTGAGGAAAGGTTAGCCACCACCTCAGAACTGAACCCCGCACCAGAGGCTGGTAACAGGCTGATGTGAGGCCGGGGGGATGGGATACTAGGCCACAATCGAAAAGGTGAAGGTTATAAGCCCCGAAATTTTGATCCTGGAAGCCGACGTTCTTCGTGGGATGGAAGGCAGCATTCGCACCACCGTTAGTCTAAACCTCCGGTCCGATTTTTTCACAAAAAATCGAGTAAAAACTGCCCTTCGGGTGGGGCTTATGGCAAAGCAGTATAATCTCTAAGAGTTCTTATGGCGATAGCTCTAAGAGCAAAAGGAGATCCAAAATGCAAGTTTACGTCATTAGCACACTTGCTTACAGAGGATTTCCTAAAAGAATGCAACAGGAGAGTTGAAAAGAGGTAAATCTCCCGGTATTGATGGAGTAACAGTAGGAGAATCTCGCGAAAGCGTTGGATGAGAATATCGCAGATCTGGTAGCAAGGCTCAAGGCAAAGCAGTACACGCCTAAACCAGTCTTGCGCGTCTATATCCCGAAGCCAAACGGCGAGAAAAGACCGCTCGGAATC